>NZ_JBBMEY010000020.1:0-39267 GCF_040096285.1 Ruminococcoides intestinihominis
CAAATGCAAAATAACTTACACATAATGTGCTTGTAATGATTGTTGCAACTAATAATAATGATAATAACTTTTTCATTTAAATACCTTCTTTCAATTCTTAATGCAGTTTTGTTCAATTACTTATCATCAACAATAATTAATTTCTTACCTAAAGGAACTTATAGTTTTAGAATAGTGTCTAACTGTGGATTGGTTTGACCTTTTTCCAATCTTGCAATAACAGGTTGTTTTACACCACTCATCAATTCAAGTTGTTTTTGGCTAATACCTTTTTCATTTCTTGCATTGATGATTTCACTTATAATAGATACTCTCAAATCACTTTCTGCTATTTCTTCCGGAGTAAATAGTTTCTTACGAACATCGTTCCAATTAGAACCAATAGCACTATTATTTTTTTTCATTGTCAAAACCTCTTTCTAATAAATCAGAATACTCATTTTTAGCTTTTTGAATTTCTCTTAAAGGTGTTTTCTTCATAAACTGATGAAGCAACACAAAATCACCATTATGCCAAGCCACAAATAAAATTCTATCTCTAAGTGGTCTTAGTTCTCATATTTCTCCATCAATATGTTTAATATATGGTTCTTCTGCTCTTGTTCCAAATCTACCTAAAATTGTAATATAGTCGTTGATTTTATTAAGTTTAATGCGACTATCTTTATTGTTTCTCTTTTTTTAAATTTTGTATGTATTCAAGAACTGGTTGATGACCATTCTTATCTTGATAGAAATATATATTGTACATAATTGCTTCCCTCTTTGTAATATATTATAACTTAAAAGTTATTAATTTAAAAATATTTTAAGAATTTTCAAATGCTAATTTCCACTTTAATTGTTCATCTTCATCAGTTAATTGTGATAAGAATAACTTAAAGAATTTTAAATCTTTAGAGTCTGGATACTTATTAGTAATTTCCCTTCAATGAAAAAGCAGGAAGTAAAAACTTCCTGCCTAAAATTAATGTGATGGTTTAAGAACATGGTTGGTTGTGGATGGTTTAATGATATAACCTTGTTTATCTAATTCATTAATATCGAAATTACTTACTTCCTCATCATCACCAATGAATGAAAAAATGCTATCCGTTACTCTATCATATCTGTCATTATAACTTTTAACGTCATAATAGTTAGACATCATCATAGTAACTTTTTTGATAAGTCAGATTTAGTTGTCAGTAATCTATCATAGTTATTAGTTGTATATGTATAACAACCAATGAAATAAGCAATACTTACAATACACATTATAATACCGATAACAATACTACCAACATTACGCTGAACTTTGTTATCAACCACTTTTCCCTTTGCTTTTGAAACTATAAGAATAATTCCTACAATCAAAAGTGCAATAGCAATAATAATACATAAATACTTCATTTTCGTTCTTCTTTCATCCCAAGCCGCCCATTCAGCTTTTGCTAAATCATATTATTATAATCAAATAGTATTTAATTGTCAATCCCTGAAAACTATTTAGTCTTTCTTCTTCGGCTTTTGGTTTTGCTCTATCGCCGGTTTCATCAGTTCGTAGTAAGTATTAGTGGAATGAAAGACGAGTTTCTTAGGCATAAGAAATTCCGACTTAATAAAAGCCCATAAAAACTTTTCAGCGGTCATTCCGTTGTATTTCACAAAACCGAGAGCCGCAAAGGGTGCTGCTTCCAATATACAAACCCACGATACTGTTTCTGTTCCTAAATGTGGTTTCAACAGGAAATACAATCCTACCACAACACCGCAGGCAAGGACAGAAAAAATGAACTGTCTTAACGACAGTCCAAAGAACATTGACTCTGTGTAATTTCGTATTTCTCGGTTAATTTTAACTTCCATAATAATCCTTTCTTGCAAAAAGAAAAACACCAACCATTTCTGATTGATGTTTCCACTCAAAGCATATTCAGTTTTTAATCAAATTCATACGGACCTTTGCTAAAACACATCCAATCCAAATCAGCAACATAATCAGGATGTTCTTTACCCTTTTGTTTCTTGATTTGTTTTCGGTTTGTTACTTTGGCTTTGTATGCTTTGTTGTTAGGATTATGCTGATTTGCATAATCGTCTAACTGTTGTTTAGTGTGGGTTTTACCCGACACGCCCTTGTTTCGAGCCATAGTGTTTACCTCCTTTCTTCGTAGCAGTTTTTATCAATGATTGCATAATAAAACGGTCGGTTACCTAGAACCCTTTTTGAACCTTACTGCTGAAATACGAGCAATTTTTCATCAGTAGTGAATCTTGCAAATCATTTTTCCACGACAGGAGTGATTTACGCTTGATATATGCTCGCTCTATCAAATGTAAATCAAACAAGTATATTATAGCTCAATTATATGAAAAAATCAAATTACAAGCCCATCGTTTCACGAATGATATGATCACTCATTTTGATTGCACCAACGAGAACAAGCATATTGAACACCAATTCTCCGACATAAGACCACACCTGAGTAACTGCTGCCGCATTTGCATCAACAACCGGTGGCGATGAGGCAAACAGGGAGAATATAATGTAGGCAAGTATAATTACCGCACCTTCAAGCAACACGTACAATAGCTCTTTATAAAACTCTTTCCTACATTTTGCGGTGACTCTCTGGCAAAAGTGGATAAAGAAATAGGAGCAAGAGCTGTATATATAGCTTAAAAAATCTTCCGTACACGGTCATTATCATAATAAAAGACAATACGGTTATGAAAAGGCCACCGATAAGCGTTACCGCCCACAGGGGGATACTCTCAAAAAATCCGCAATCTTCTATTGTGGTTATCATTTCCGAAGGTAATGTGGTTTGATTTGGCTTTCCAAAGCCTGCTGTGTTCATAATGGTAGAAATCGTACCTTGAACAATATTGAATAAAGCAAGCATAAGCTCAAGTTCGTGTGTAATCACTCCTTTTGCAATAGCAAATCGGATAAAGAGTTTCAAAGCGTGTTCCGGTTTCTTAACTTCGGTAAAACTTCCGCAAGTGCGTACAACACCCACTACAAAGAATAGAACAAGCAAGGCAAAGCCGAAAGCTTGTTCAACATTTCGTGTCTATGGTTATATTCTAGCACCATAGTGTAATTTCATAAGGTATTAAAACTTCAGTATGGAGTATGGTATACTCAGTTTAAAAAACTGGAAATTATGGAGGTGGCTGATATGCAATATGCAATAGAATTGTATTGTGATATGGAAGCAGAAGAGAAATTATATGCTTTTTTCAAAAAAGGTAGCTGATGCGAAGTTAAGCACAAAGTTTATGAAATGGAAAACCAGACCGCATCCTACATTAGCTTGTTTTAATGATGTGGACGAAGAAAAATGTATTATTCGATTGAAGAAGTTTGCCAAAAATCATATACAAATGCCGACTTATATTGCGTCTGTTGGGATGCTTACTGATACAAAGACAATTTTTGCATCGCCAGTGATGAATAATGCAATGTATTGATTTCAGAGAGAATTGCATGAATGTTTGTATGATTTTGATATAGAAGGATGGGAATGGTATTGCCCGGATAGTTGGTTGCTATATTGTACATTAACACTCACCAAAGAAGATGACGAAGGTATCTTTTTTAAAGCAAGCGATTTGATTTTGCGTGAGTTCGAAAAAATAAGTGGAAAGTTTGTATCTATTGGGTTATTAAAAATAACTTTTCCTGTGGACGAAATTTTTACAGTTGAATTAAGCGCAACCAAAAAGAAATAGTCAACTTTGTAATTTTGGAGCACAGCGGAACAATGAAAGTTCCGGTAGGGGCTTTTAAGCGACGGAACAGTCTTGCACTAGTAAGATAGAGGTGCCTTGTCCCGGCAACTAAGGTTTCTATCAAAATTACAGTCCTTTTCCAAGGAAAAGCATATTAATATATAAATTTACTAAGGAAAATCAAAACTATATAGTATAATTTTAAATAAATTGTGTTTGACAGTAGATTGCACATAGAATATAATGATAGTAGAATTTCTACTATTGTAGATCGGTTATTATGTTGTAGTCCATGAAACCGTAGTATGTTTTATGGAGTTTGAGAGTGATAGTTTTTCAACTATCACTCTTTTTTTATAGGTAAGTCCCAAAAATGGGACATATAATATGATATAATTTATTAAAGAAAAATTAGTGTGTTTAACTTGTGAAATATTGCACAAATTAAATTATTAAAATTTGGATGGTTTGTGTATTGAATTATTATAGATACTGATATATAATCAGGGTATAAGGTTAATATTATAAATAATAACCGTAAAACTATATATGAAAGGATTGATGCTTATGCCAATCAACATTAACAAATTTTCAGATGAATGTAGAAAAATTGATTTTTTCACAGATTTATATAACATTCAAAAAACTTTAAGATTCAGCCTTATTCCAATAGGTGCAACTGCAGACAACTTTGATTTTAAAGACAGATTATCCAAAGAAAAAGACTTGCTTGATTCTGCAAAGCGTATCAAGGAGTATATTTCAAAGTACCTTGCAGATGAAAGTGACAAATGCCTTTCTCAACCCATAAAGTTAAAGCATCTTGATGAGTACTATGAACTTTATATCACTAAAGACAGGGATGAACAGAAGTTTAAGTCTGCTGAAGAAAAGTTAAGGAAAGAATTAGCCGATTTTTTAAAAGAAATTCTGAAACGATTAAATAAGAAAATTCTTAATGATTATCTACCTGAGTATCTTGAAGATGATGAAAAGGCCCTTGAGGATATAGCAAATCTTTCTTCTTTCTCAACTTATTTTAACAGTTATTACGATAATTGCAAAAATATGTATACAGATAAGGAACAGTCAACGGCTATTCCTTATAGATGTATTAATGACAATTTACCAAAATTTATTGATAATATTAAAGCATATGAAAAGGTTTTAGAAGAACTAAAGCCAAGTGATCTTGAAGAACTTAGAAATAACTTTAAGGGAGTATATGATACAACAGTTGATGATATGTTTACCTTGGATTATTTCAACTGTGTTCTTTCACAGTCAGGCATTGATACCTATAATGCCATTATAGGTAATGACAAGGTTAAGGGGATTAATGAGTACATTAATCTCCATAACCAAACTGCACAACAAGGACATAAAGTCCCTAACTTGAAACGACTATATAAGCAGATTGGTAGTCAAAAAAAGACTATTTCTTTTCTTCCTGGTAAGTTTGAAAGTGACAATGAACTTCTAAAAGCAGTTTATGATTTCTATAATACCGGTAATGCTGAAAAGAATTTCACTGCATTAAAAGATACTATAACTGAACTTGAGAAGATTTTTGATAATCTAGCAGAATATAACCTTGATGGTGTGTTTGTAAGGAATGATATTTCACTTACTAATTTATCGCAAAATATGTTCAATGATTGGTCAGTATTCCGTAATTTATGGAATGACCGGTATGATAAAGTCAACAATCCGGAGAAAGCAAAAGATATTGATAAGTATAATGACAAAAGACGTAATGTATATAAAAAGTCAGAAAGCTTTTCAATTAATCAGTTGCAAGATTTAATTGCAACATCACTTGAAGAAAATATTAATAGCAAGAAAATTACAGATTACTTTAGTTGTGATTTCCATAGATGTACTGCTGAAGTCGAAAACAAATATCAGTTAGTAAAGGAATTGCTATCTACTGATTATCCGGAAAATAAGAGTCTAAAAACAAGTGAAAAAGATGTAGCACTTATTAAGGACTTTTTAGATAGTGTTAAATCATTAGAAAGTTTTGTGAAAATACTAACCGGTACAGGAAAAGAAAGTGGCAAGGATGAACTTTTCTATGGTAATTTTACAAAATGGTTTGATCAGTTGAGATATATTGATAAGCTATATGACAAAGTAAGAAATTACATTACCGAAAAGCCTTATTCACTTGACAAAATCAAGTTGTCTTTTGATAATCCACAGTTCCTAGGTGGATGGCAACATAGCAAAGAAACTGACTATTCAGCACAACTTTTTATGAAAGATGGATTGTATTATCTTGGGGTAATGGACAAAGAAACCAAGAGAGAGTTCAAAACTCAGTATAATGCTCCTGAAAATGATAGTGATACAATGGTTAAGATTGAGTACAATCAAATTCCAAATCCGGGTAGAGTTATTCAAAATCTTATGCTTGTTGATGGTAAGATTGTAAAGAAAAACGGTAGAAAGAATGCTGATGGTGTTAATGTTGTTCTTGAAGAACTAAAGAATCAGTATCTACCTGAAAATATCAATAGAATTAGAAAAACCGAAAGTTACAAAACTACAAGTGATAACTTTAACAAAGACAATCTAAAGGAATATTTAGAGTATTATATTGCAAGGACAAAGGAATATTATTGTAAGTACAATTTTGTTTTTAAGTCAGCTGATGAGTATGGAAGTTTTAATGAATTTGTTGATGATGTTAACAATCAAGCCTACCAAATCACCAAAGTAAAAGTATCTGAAAAACAATTACTTTCATTAGTAGAACAGGGCAAACTTTATCTTTTCCAAATTTACAACAAGGACTTTTCTGAGTACAGTAAGGGTAAGAAAAACCTACATACTATGTATTTCCAAATGCTATTTGATGATAGAAATTTAGAGAACTTAGTATACAAATTGCAGGGTGGAGCAGAAATGTTCTATCGTCCTGCAAGTATCAAGACAGATTCAGAATTTCAACATGATGCAAATGTTGAAATTATTAAGCGTACATGTGAAGATAAAGTAAAGGATAAAGACAATCCTACAGATGATGAAAAAGCTAAGTATTATAGCAAATTTAACTATGAAATAGTAAAGAACAAACGCTTTACAAAACCACAGTTTTCTCTACATTTAACTTTAGCAATGAATTGTAATCAGCCTGACCATTATTGGTTAAATAATAGTGTTAGAGAACTTCTTAAGAAGTCAAATAAGAACAATATTATCGGTATTGATAGAGGTGAAAGAAACCTTATCTATGTAACTATAATCAATAGTGATGGAGTAATAGTTGACCAAATCAACTTCAATATTATTGAAAACAGTTACAATGGTAAGAAATACAAAACTGATTATCAGAAAAAGCTTAACATTAGAGAAAAAGAAAGACAAGAGGCAAGAAAAACTTGGAAAACTATTGAAACAATTAAGGAACTGAAAGACGGTTACATTAGTCAGGTTGTACATCAAATTTGTAAACTTATTGTTCAATATGATGCAATTGTTGTGATGGAAAACCTAAATGGTGGTTTCAAGAGAGGTAGAACAAAAGTTGAAAAACAAGTCTATCAAAAGTTTGAAACTATGCTTATTAATAAGCTGAATTATTATGTTGATAAAGGTACCGACTACAAAGAATGTGGTGGACTATTAAAGGCATATCAGCTTACAAATAAGTTTGAAACATTTGAAAGAATCGGAAAACAAAGTGGTATTATCTTTTATGTTGACCCATATCTAACTAGTAAGATTGATCCGGTAACCGGTTTTGCAAATCTGCTTTATCCTAAGTATGAGACAATACCAAAGACTCACAATTTCATTAGTAATATTGATGATATTCGATATAATCGAAGTGAAGACTACTTTGAGTTTGATGTTGATTACGATAAGTTCCCACAAGGTAGTTATAATTATCGTAAGAAGTGGACAATCTGTTCCTATGGTAACAGAATACAGTATTGCAAAGATTCAAGAAATAAACCGGCAAGTAGAGTGGTGAATATTACCGAAAAGTTCAAAGAAACTTTTAATAATGCAGGTATTGATTTTGTCAATGATAATATTAAGGAAAAACTACTATTAGTTAATAGTAAGGAACTCCTAAAGTCATTTATGGATACTCTCAAACTGACTGTTCAGTTGAGAAATTCTGAAATTAATAGTGATGTTGATTACATCATCTCACCTGTAAAGGATAGAAACGGTAACTTCTATTATAGTGAAAACTACAAAAAGTCCAATGAAGAAGTACCTACACAACCACAAGACGGTGATGCAAATGGTGCATATAACATTGCACGAAAAGGCTTGATGATTATTAACAAACTGAAAAATACTGATGATGTAACCAATAATGAGTTGTTGAAAATCAGCAAAAAGGAATGGCTGGAATTTGCCCAAAAAGGTGATTTAGGTGAGTGAAAACCCTATTGCTATTTCTAATCTAAATGATTTTATCTTTTGTCCTGTGTCAATTTATTTTCATTCACTTGATTATGATACTGAAAAAATGACATATCAAAATTCAGACCAACTAAATGGTACTGCTGTCCACACAACAGTGGACAGTGGTACATATTCAAGTAAAAAGTCAATGCTTCAGTCAATAACAGTGTATTCTGAAAAGTATAATTTAAGTGGAAAAATTGATTTGTATGATAGTAAAAAATTCCAATTAATAGAACGAAAGAAAAAGGTTCATAAAATTTATGATGGTTATGTTTTTCAAGTATATGCTCAATATTTTGGATTATTAGAATTAGGGTATAGGGTAGATAAATTTACAATCCATAGTATTGATGATAATAAGACATATCCAATACCTTTGCCAAGTGAAGATAACATTATGTTTTCAAAATTTGAAAATCTGATTGATTCAATAAGCGATTTTCAATTTGATGACTTTAAACAAAGTAATATAAATAAATGTAATAGGTGTATTTATGAACCATTATGTTCTTTTTCAGCTTTAAAGGAGTAACAATGATTTCTGCATTAGATTTTAAGAAAAAGCAAATTGTTTTTGTTCTGTTTAATGAGGGAGAGAAAATGTCTTTCTCTAATGATAATATTGTAATAAAAACTCCGGATAATAAGATAAAATTTCAATGTTCTTGTTACAGATTATTTATGGTATATGCAGTTGGGAATTGTAGTATTACTTCTGTTGTGATTTCTAAAGCTAAAAAATTCGGTTTTTTTATTGCATTTATGACCTCCGGCTTTAGATTATATTCAGTAATTGGTGCAGAGAAAGACTCCAATACGCTATTAAAAATTAATCAGTATACTTATGATGGTATTGAACTTGCAAAGCATATTACTAAGAATAAAATCACCAATCAATGGAAAACAATAGGTTTTGTTAGAGATAAAAGCGACTCCCAAGTTGAAGCAATCAAAACTATCAAACAGTATGTGCCTAAAGTCGATGAATGTAAAAATTTAAATGAAATAATGGCTTATGAAGGATTGTCAGCAAAATTATATTTCAAAAATCATTTTAATAATGTTTTATGGCAAGGAAGACAACCAAGGGTAAAACGAGATATTACAAATTCTGTTTTAGATATTGGCTATACATTATTGTTTGCTTTTATAGACTCTTTACTTAGTGCTTATGGATTTGATACATATAAAGGTGTTATGCATAGACAATTTTATATGCGAAAGTCATTAGTTTGTGATTTGGTTGAACCATTTAGACCACTTATAGATATTCAAGTAAAAAAGTCAATTAATCTTAAACAAATTAAAGAAGATGATTTTCTGTTAATAAAAGGACAGTATAGACTTAAGTGGAATTGCTCAGCAAAGTATGTTCAATTTCTTATGAAGCCTATTATGGAAGAAAAAGATTCAATTTTTCTCTATATTCAGTCCTACTACAGAGCATTTATGAAGAAATCGGAAGTGGATAAATTCCCTGTATTTGACATAGGAGAATAATATGATTATAATTAGTTATGATATATCTGATGACAGAAAACGCAGTAAATTTTCAAAGTACATTAAGCGTTTTGGTCATATGTTGCAGTATTCTGTATATGAGATTGATAATAGTGAAAGAATACTGAACAATATTATTGCAGATATTAATAATAAATTTTTGAAAATGTTTGACCAATCTGATAGTGTGTATATTTTTCAGTTAAGTAGTTCATGCAAAGTTCAAAAATTTGGTTATGCTAAAAATGAAGATGAGCCTTTGCTTGTTGTTACATAATTTGCAAACCTCAGTCTTTATTTTAGATATTCTTTGAAAAGGGTTGTTAAACAATGAAGTTTATATGCATAATGAACAATTGCATAAATTACCGAGATGTAATTTATGTAGGGTTAAACAAAGTTAGGGTTTAATCAACCCTTAGAATTTCTACTATTGTAGATATATGAAATTTCTCCATGTCAGCGGTCTTGGTTTAATCAACCCTTAGAATTTCTACTATTGTAGATTTCTAGGTTTCACCTCAGAGAATAAAATGTTTAATCAACCCTTAGAATTTCTACTATTGTAGATTTAAATAAATGTTGCTTCCGGTGTATGTTTAATCAACCCTTAGAATTTCTACTATTGTAGATGTCTTTTGATAAGTTCGATAAATATAGTGTTTAATCAACCCTTAGAATTTCTACTATTGTAGATTTTGGTGTTCCAAGTTCGATAGTTGTGTTTAATCAACCCTTAGAATTTCTACTATTGTAGATATAGGTGTCTTCTTGCCAAACTGAGAAAGTTTAATCAACCCTTAGAATTTCTACTATTGTAGATTAGAGCCTGCGTATTCTGCTGTGCCTTTTAATCAACCCTTAGAATTTCTACTATTGTAGATCGGTACAACATAGTCATTGTTAATTGTGTTTAATCAACCCTTAGAATTTCTACTATTGTAGATATGCCAAATTTGTTTGCTTGACAGATTTGTTTAATCAACCCTTAGAATTTCTACTATTGTAGATGTTTTTCTTTTAGGGTTCCAACGAATTTGTTTAATCAACTATTAATAAAAATAAATAGGCATAACAAAAGGGTGTACTCAGTGAGTACACCCTAAATTTATGAATTATAAAGTTAGTTAAGACTAAAATTATTCTACTGTAGGACCTGCAGATACTAGAGCCTTACCTGCTTCATTACCTTCATACTTAGCAAAGTTCTTAACAAATCTTGAAGCAAGATCCTTAGCCTTTGTTTCCCATTCGTTAACATCAGCATATGTGTCTCTAGGATCTAGGATAGCTGGGTCAACACCTGGTAGTTCTGTAGGAACTTCAAAGTTGAAGTGAGGGATAGTCTTTGTAGGAGCTTTTGTAATAGAACCATCAAGGATAGCATCAATGATACCTCTTGTATCCTTAATAGAAATTCTCTTACCAGTGCCGTTCCAACCTGTGTTAACTAGGTAAGCCTTAGCACCACTCTTTTCCATCTTCTTAACTAGTTCTTCAGCATACTTTGTTGGGTGAAGTTCTAGGAAAGCCTGACCGAAACAAGCAGAGAATGTTGGAGTTGGTTCTGTGATACCTCTTTCAGTACCTGCTAGCTTTGCAGTAAAGCCTGATAGGAAGTAGTACTTTGTCTGTTCAGGAGTTAGAATAGAAACTGGAGGTAGTACACCAAATGCATCAGCTGATAGGAAGATTACATTCTTTGCAGCAGGAGCAGAAGATACAGGACGAACAATGTTTTCAATGTGGTCGATTGGGTAAGAAACACGAGTGTTTTCTGTAACTGTCTTATCAGCAAAGTCAATCTTACCGTTTTCGTCAACAGTAACATTTTCTAGTAGAGCATCTCTTCTGATAGCATTGTAGATGTCTGGTTCAGATTCCTTGTCAAGGTCGATAACCTTAGCATAGCAACCACCTTCAAAGTTAAATACACCATTGTCATCCCAACCGTGTTCGTCATCACCGATTAGAAGTCTCTTAGGGTCTGTTGAAAGTGTTGTTTTACCTGTACCTGATAGACCGAAGAAGATAGCTGTGTTTTCACCGTTCATATCAGCATTAGCTGAGCAGTGCATTGAAGCAATACCCTTTAGAGGTAGGTAGTAGTTCATCATTGAGAACATACCCTTCTTCATTTCACCACCGTACCATGTGTTAACGATAACCTGTTCACGGCTTGTGATGTTAAATAGAACAGCTGTTTCTGAGTTTAGACCTAGTTCCTTATAGTTTTCAACCTTAGCCTTTGATGCGTTGTAAACGATAAAGTCAGGTTCAAAGTTTTCTAGTTCTTCAGCAGTTGGCTTAATGAACATATTTGTTACAAAGTGAGCCTGCCATGCAACTTCAACGATGAAACGAACTGCCATTCTAGTGTCGTGGTTAGCACCACAGAATGCGTCAACAACATAAAGCTTCTTGTTAGAAAGTTCTTCCTTAGCAATTTCCTTTACAGCTTCCCATGCTTCCTGTGTAGCTGGGTGGTTGTCGTTCTTGTATTCATCAGAAGTCCACCATACAGTGTCCTTAGAATTTTCGTCCATAACGATAAACTTGTCTTTAGGTGAACGACCTGTGTAAATACCGGTCATTACATTAACTGCACCTAGTTCAGTTTCCTGACCAACTTCATAGCCTTCTAGTTCAGGCTTTGTTTCTTCGTTGAATAGTTCTTCGTAGGAAGGATTGTGGATAATTTCAGTAGTACCGGTAATACCATACTTAGTTAAATCAATCTTTGCCATTTCAGTATCAACCTTTCTTTTTCTTGAATTTTTACATAGAAATTGTATTTTTCAGTCCAATGCTATAGTTATTCAGCATAAACTGCAATCCTATGTTCTAAAATATTCTAGCATAATTAAGCATTATCGTCAAGCAAATAACTAGTAAAATACTATAAATTTCTGACCTTTGATTATATTTGTATAATAACTAACATATCTTTAACATTTTGTCTATTACTTTTAACAATTATTCACTACAGTAATCTATTATAAGTAGTATTACTTTGGTTATTCATGAAATTTTCATCATATGTGCAGATATTGTAGATTTATGTAGTTAAATGTATTATAATAATCTTGGAGTTCAAAAGTATGCAAAAATTTTTATAATTTTAGGAGAAAAGGGAAGGATAATTTAATTTATGACCTTAAAAGAATTGAATATAGGCGAAAGTGCCATCATAACATCAGTTGGTGGTGAGGGTGCATTGCGACAACATTTTCTTGATATGGGTATGATTCCTAATGCAGAAGTAACTGTTGTGAAATTTGCACCAATGGGTGACCCTATGGAACTTCAGGTCCATGGGTATGAACTGACTTTAAGATTAGCAGATGCCGATAAAATTCAGGTTGAACCTATCAAATCTCGTACAAGAAGTCACGATAGAGTGGATAGGTTTAAGGATACAGAGCATCCCGGTCTTGGTGAAGAAGGTAAATTCCATTCAAAGGGAGATGGCAACCCTTTGCCGGAAGGAACAACCCTTACATATGCTTTGGTTGGCAACCAAAACTGTGGCAAGACAACTTTGTTCAACCAAATTACCGGTTCAAATCAGCATGTCGGTAACTTTCCCGGTGTAACTGTTGACAGAAAGGATGGCTCAATCAAAGGCTATTCCAACACAAATGTAACTGACCTACCGGGAATTTACTCAATGTCACCGTATAGTAGTGAAGAAATTGTTTCAAGAAATTTTGTCCTTGACGAAAAGCCAAAGGCTATTATCAATATTGTAGATGCTACTAATATTGAGAGAAACCTTTACCTTACAATGCAACTTCTTGAAATGGATATTCCAATGGTAATAGCCCTTAATATGATGGATGAAGTTACAGGTAATCAAGGTTCTATTGATGTAAATACAATGGAAAAAATGCTGGGTGTACCGGTTATTCCAATTTCAGCAGCAAAAAATGAAGGTGTTGATGAGCTTATCAAACACGCACTTCATATTGCTCAGTATCAGGAAAAGCCATTGCGTCAGGATTTTTGTGACAAAAATGACCACAACGGAGCAGTCCATCGTTGTATTCACGCAGTAATTCACTTAATAGAGGACCATGCAGAACAAGCAGATATTCCTGTAAGGTTTGCAGCTACTAAGGCAATAGAGGGTGACCATCTAATTCTTGATAAGTTGAACCTTGATGAAAACGAAATGGAAATGCTTGAGCATATTGTTCAGCAACTTGAAACAGAAAGACAACTTGACAGAAATGCCTCAATAGCTGATATGCGTTTTGAATTTATCGAAAAACTTTGTGAAGATACAGTTATCAAGCCTAAACAAAGTAAAGAGAGAGTCAGAAGTGAAAAGATAGATAAAATTCTAACAGGTAAATATACTGCAATTCCTTGTTTTATTGCAATAATGGTTTTAGTCTTTTACCTAACATTTAATGTAATAGGTGCAGGACTTCAAACTTTATTGGAAATGGGTATTGACTCATTAACCACAATAACAGATAATGCCCTAACCTCAGCCCATGTAAATGACACAATACATAGCCTTGTAATAGACGGTATATTTAATGGTGTAGGTAGTGTGTTAAGTTTCTTACCTATAATCGTAACACTGTTTTTCTTCTTATCATTAATGGAGGACAGTGGTTACATAGCAAGAGTAGCATTTGTAATGGATAAATTGCTGAGAAAAATCGGTCTGTCCGGTAGAAGTATTGTTCCAATGCTAATAGGTTTTGGTTGTACAGTACCGGCAGTTATGGCAACAAGAACTTTAACATCCGAAAGAGATAGAAAGATGACAATTCTGCTAACTCCATTTATGAGTTGTACTGCAAAGTTACCTATCTATTCATTTTTTGTCAGTTCATTTTTCCCTAAACAGGGTGGACTGATAATGTCAGGATTGTATGTGCTGGGTATAGTAATCGGTATCCTAATCGCCTTTCTATATAAAGGTACATTGTTCAAAGGTGAGGCAGTACCATTTGTTATGGAATTACCAAACTACCGACTACCCGGTGCAAAGAATGTTGTTCAACTATTGTGGGAAAAAGCAAAGGACTTTTTACAAAGAGCATTTTCAATTATTCTAATTGCAACAATAGTTGTTTGGTTCTTACAGAGCTTTGATATTCACTTTAATATGGTGACAAATTCAGCAGATAGTATGTTAGCTTCCATCTCAGGTTTTATCTCACCAATATTTGCACCATTAGGACTTGGAGATTGGAGAATTTGTACTTCATTAATCTCAGGTATTATGGCTAAGGAAAGTGTAGTATCAACATTACAAGTCCTATTTAGTGGCAACATTGCCTCAGTATTAACACCACTTGCAGCATCATCACTACTTGTATTTAGTTTGCTATATTCTCCTTGTGTTGCAGCTATTGCATCAGTAAAGAGAGAGCTGGGTGGTAAGTGGGCAATAGGTGTTGCCTTGTGGCAGTGTGTTATTGCTTGGGTAGTAGCATTCATAGTCCACTTAATAGGTTCAGCAGTAGGAATGGTGTAGTATGGATTTTCTTAGTAGTTTAAATTTTTGGGATTATTTAATTTTAGCTTTAGTCATTGTTGCAGTAGCCCTTGCAATTTACTCTATGAGAAGTAGAAAGAAAAAGGGCAAAGGCTGTTGCAATTGTGGTTGCCAAAATTGTAATAAAAAGTGTAAATAATTATTTTGGGTGGTTCATTTGAACTACCCTTATTTTTTTACTTTAATAAATTTATTTGTTAGTTTGTATAAATCATCAATTTATTAATCGTATAAATATACCAAATATAAAAAATCTTCAATAATTATGTAACCTTTTGAAACTGTAATTTGTGTTATATATAGAAGATACAGTATCTAACGATACTGAATATGTGTACAAAATAACCAAATATATACAGTAAAATTTGACAAGTATAAAACTATTTTATTATTGATATAAACTTATTACTATGTTATATTGTTAGTAGATATTACTAATAATATCTAACTAATAAAGAGTATTTTGTTATATAAATGCAATTATAGGGAGCAATCCAATGTCTAAAGTATATTTATTAAATTAATTATTCGGCAAATTATTAATCAATTTCTAAGAAAGATAAGGTGATTTTATGAAAAAATTATTAGCATTGTTGTTAACATTGATAATGGCAGTTTCTGTAGTTGCAGTGGCTCCTACAGTTAGTGCAGGATCAAGTGTGTACAAAAGTAATTATTGCTGTTATACCTTAGATAAAAAGGGTTACGCAACAGTAATTGACTTTTATAATTATAAAGGAATTTGTAAGAAATACGGTAGTTATTGGAAAATCCCTTCAAAACTAAGAGGTCATACTGTAAAGAAAATAATTCTGGATATGGATTATGATAAGTGTCCAGAAAACGAATTTCCTTTTAAGAAAGTAAGAATACCTAAAACCGTAACATATATTAAGAATTTAGCTAAATATATTAGAGAAAGAGGATATGATCATGAGTGGTATTATAACACAGGAGTTTATAATTCATTGATAGTTTGTGATGAGGGTTCAAGGGCAGAGTCTTACGCAAGACAATGCGGACTTGATTATTCTATAAAAGGTAATATTTATGGAGATATAGCTTATCTAGGAACATATGGTTTTAAGTATAATGTTGATAAGAAGTATAAAACTTCCGGTGGTGACCGTTATATGAGGTTTAACGGTAAAGAAAGGAATATTAAGTTTACTATAAAAAGGGGTAAACAGGTTCTAAAACCTAATAGAGATTATATCGTTAAATATGTAAACAATATTAATCCGGGTAAAGCATATGCAATGATTATCGGTAAAGGTAAATTCTATGGTATTTCTTACTTAGATTATGATATTAAACCTACAAAGCCTAAAGTAACTGTACACCAAAGTGAAAGTTATACATATGCCTATTTTGATAATATTTTATATGAAGCAAATTGTGGTGAATATATAGGTCAATATAGTGAAACACCTGATTTTAAAAAGCATAAAACTTTTGGATGGAATAATAAGTTAAGCGATTTGAAAAAAGGTAAAACCTATTATTTCAGATGTAGATTTAAAACCCATGGTGTAGCTTATCATATTGATTTTTATACTGGTAGAAATGTAAAATATTCACAAATAATCTTTGATAGTTATTATTATCCTCAGTATAGCCCTTGGTCAGATGTAAAAGCAGTAAAAATTAAGTACGACTATTCAAATAAACAATAGTCGTACCCTATAGAACTAAAGTTAATTTGCTTAGTCAAATTAACTTTAGTACACATATAAGGGCATCGGTTATGACACCGGTTTTAAAACCGATGCCCAGTGGAGAGTATGTACTTCTTTCCCTAAAAAAGTAGATAGTAACGGTAAAGTTGTTAACAAATAGAGGAGTGTGATTTTATGAAAAAATTATTAGCTATAATGTTAACATTGGTAATGGCTATTTCTGTAGTATCTATAGTACCAACAGTTAGTGCAAAATCTAAAGTATATAAAAGTAATAATTGTTACTATACATTAGATAAAAACGGTTATGCGACAATAATAAATTATTATGGTCCAACTTACGAAAGTAATAACCATGATTATGCAGTTAAATATTGGAAAATACCATCTAAACTTAACGGACACATAGTAAAAAAGTTAGTGTTAGAGGATAAAGGATGGGGTTATCAGTTCAGAAAAATCAAAATACCAAAGACAATAACATATATTAAAGGTTTGTATGGTTATGTAAAACATAACGCTAGTATGTATAATGTAACTTATGATTTTAATTCATTGATTGTATGTGATGGTGGTTCAAGGGCAGAGTCTTACGCAAGACAATGTGGGCTTGATTATTCTATAAAAGGAAATGTTTATGGAGATATTGCTTTTCTTGGAACATACGGATTTAAGTATAATGTTGATAAGAAGTATAAAACTTCCGGTGGTGACCGTTATATGAGGTTTAACGGTAAAGAAAGGAATATTAAGTTTACTATAAAAAGGGGTAAACAGGTTCTAAAACCTAATAGAGATTATACCGTTAAATATGTAAACAATATTAATCCGGGTAAAGCATATGCAATGATTATCGGTAAAGGTAAATTCTATGGTGTTTCTTACTTAGATTATGATATTAAACCTACAAAGCCTAAAGTTGTAGTAACACAAGAAAAATATGGTGTTACTGCTTATTATGATAATGTTCTGTATGAGGGAGCAAAAGAAAAATTTATTGTTCAATATAGTGAAACAACAAAATTTAAGAAATATAAAACTTTTACTTCAAATGAGTATTTGACAAGTTTGAAAAAAGGAAAAACATATTATTTTAGATGTAGATTAAAAACCCATGGTGTAACTTATGATGTTGAACCTTATAATAGTAGAAATGTAAAATATTCACAAATAACTTTTGCTAGTTATTATTATCCTCAGTATAGTCCTTGGTCAGATGTAAAAGCAGTAAAAATTAAGTACGACTATTCAAATAAACAATAGTCGTACCCTATGGAACTAAAGTTAATTTCCTTAGTTAAATTAGCTTTAGTACACATATAAGGGCATCGGTTATGACACCGGTTTTAAAACCGATGCCCAGTGGAGAGTATGTACTTTTTTCCCTAAAAAAGTAGATAGTAACGGTAATATTGTTAACAAATAGATAGGTTAATCAGCATTATCTAATAAAATAATATTATTACATAACAAAAGAAACTGCTAGATTTTAGCAGTTTCTTAGTCTTTTAATGATATTTTTTGTATAAAAATTTTTCTTGACCCACAAGTAAATTGACAACACAAATCAAAACTTCATAGTTAAAGCAATTCTATTCTTTTCAGGTTCAACAGAAAGAATTTTTACCTTTACAATGTCACCGACTTTTAGCACCTCTGATGGATGCTTAATGTACTTATCACAGATTTGAGAAATATGTACAAGTCCGTCTTGATGCACACCAATGTCAATAAATGCACCAAAGTCAATTACATTTCTTACAGTACCCTTAAGTTCCATACCTTCCTTTAAGTCCTTAATGTCAAGTACATCACTTCTTAGCATAGGTGCAGGAAGTTCATCTCTAGGGTCACGTCCGGGTTTAGAAAGTTCCTTTACAATATCGTCAAGTGTAGGTAATCCGATTTCAACAATGTCAGCAAGTTTCTTACTGCCAAAGTTCATTACTCTAGCTGATAAATCAGAGTAGTCACCGGATTTAATATCTTTGTCACTGTAGTCAAGTGTCTTTAGCAGTTCTTTTGCATTACTATAACTTTCAGGGTGAACACCTGTGTTGTCAAATGGATTTTTACTTTCAGCAACTCTAAGGAAACCGGCACATTGCTCAAATGCCTTAGGACCAAGTTTAGGTACTTTCTTTAGTTCACTTCTTGAAGAGAATGCACCGTTTTCTTCTCTGTATTTTACAATGTTGTTGCATACAGTAGCATTAAGACCGGCAACTCTAGAAAGTAATGCAGGTGAAGCAGTATTTAGGTCAGCACCTACTGAGTTAACACAGTTTTCAACAACACCGTCAAGTGTTTCAGCAAGTCTTTTTTGTGGCATATCATGTTGATATTGACCAACACCAATTGCCTTAGGCTCAATTTTTACCAGTTCAGCAAGTGGATCTTGAATTCTTCTTGCAATAGAAACGGCACTTCTTAGTGTAAGGTCAAGTTCAGGAAGTTCTTTAGCAGCAAGTTTAGATGCAGAATAAACAGATGCACCGGCCTCACTAACTACCATATACTTAACATCTTTGCCACAGTCCCTAATAACATCAACTGCAAACATTTCAGTTTCTTTACTTGCAGTACCGTTACCGATAGAAATAATATCTACATCATATTTCTTGATTAACTGAATAATTTTTTCCTTAGATTGCTTAACCTTAAATTCACCGTGAGTAGGGTAGATAACTGTTGTGTCAAGTACCTTACCTGTTTCATCAACAACTGCAACTTTACAACCTGTTCTGTAACCAGGGTCAAGTCCAAGTACAGTTTTACCTTTAACAGGTGGTTGCATTAGTAACTGCTTTAAATTAATTGCAAAAACCTTCATTGAGTTTTCACAAGCATTTTCAGTTAAAGCAGAACGAATTTCTCTCTCAATAGATGGAAAAATAAGTCGCTGATAAGCGTCAGCACCGGCTTCTTTGATAATGTCAGTACATAAGTCATTTTTGTAGTTGATAGTTTCATTGTTGATATATTCAATAAACTTTTCATCATCACATTGAATAGATACCTTTAAGAAACCATCTTTCTCACCTCTGTTAATAGCAAGAAGTCTGTGGTCAGCAATTTTCTTTACAGGTTCACTGTATTCATAGTATGACCTATAAACACTGTCCTTGTCCTTATCACTTGCAACAGAAACTACTGTGCCATAGTTGTTTAGCATTTTTCTGATAGTCTTTCTGATTTTTGAATTATCGGAAATCTGTTCAGCAATAATGTCCTTAGCACCATTAATAGCATCTTCTACACTTTCAACACCTTTTTCAGCATTTACATATTTTTCTGCTGACTTATTAGGGTTAAATTTGCTATCTTGTAAAAGTATTTCAATAGCAAGTGGTTCAAGACCTTTTTCCTTAGCAATAGATGCTCTGGTTTTTCTCTTTGGCTTAAATGGTCTGTAAATATCCTCAAGTTCACTAAGTGTAACTGCCTTATCAAGTGAAACAGAAATTTCATCAGTTAACTTTTCTTGTTCATTAATAAGGTTTCTAATTTCTTCTCTACGCTTATCAAGGTTGCGTAGATACTCCAATTTTTCAGAAAATTCTCTTATTAACTGGTCATCCATAGAACCATGCATTTCTTTACGGTATCTTGCAATAAACGGAATTGTATTTCCCTCATCAAGCAAACTAATAATATTAGTTGCGTATTGTTCTTTAATGTTAAATTCTTTAGCTAAAATTTGTGAATAATCCATATTAACCTTCTTTCTTTTGCTAGGCTATTATATCATACTTTATTTTTTATTGCCAGATAATTTTTATTGACCATATTATTAAATAAGTTTATACTAATTTTAGTTTATTAAAGATAAGGTTGAAAAAATATGAAAATAAAGAAAGTAGCAGTCCTTGGTGCAGGAGCAGTTGGCTCATATGTAATTTGGGGACTTTCACAGAAAGATAATATCCAACTTGGTGTTATAACTGAGGGTGAAAGAGCAGAAAGACTAAAGAAAGGTATTACTATTAATAGTGAAAAGTATTATCCTAATGTGTGGTCATCAACAGAAAAGGATATTGATTTATTAATAGTAGCATTAAAGTACAATTCATTACAAAATGCAGTAAAAACAATTGCAAGTGCAGTTAATGAAAATACTGTTGTTATGAGTTTGATGAATGGTGTTGATAGTGAAGAAATTATTTCAGCAGAAATAGGCAAGAAAAATGTTATCCATTCATTTATTAAAGTTGCTTCTCATAAAGAAAATAACGGTTACTGCTTTAATCCTGAAACCACACTAGGTATAATTTTTGGTGAAACAGAAGAACCATATTATAGTGAAAGAGTAAAGGCTATTGAAGAACTATTTAGCAACACAGGACTTCACTATAGATATACCGATTATATATTAGAAGAAATGTGGGCAAAGTTTAGACTTAATGTGTGTAACAATTTACCACAAGCGATTTTAGGTGCAGGTGTAGGTTGTTATGAAGACAGTATCCATATGAAAGCTATTAGTGACGGTTTAAGAAATGAACTTGAAACTATAGCAACATCAAAGGGGATTGATATTAATAAGTCTGGAGAACTATCAAAGAGAGGCAGTGCAGTACCTGCCTCAGCAAGATATTCCACATTACAAGACTTAGATGCAAAAAAACATACAGAGATTGATATGTTTTCAGGTGCATTAATTCGTATGGGAAAAGAACTAAATATTAAAACACCTTATAATGAATTTACCTATCATATGATAAAAGCATTGGAAGAAAAGAATGATGGTAAGTTTGATTATACAGGTGACAAAGACAAAGTAACTTGGGCAAAGTAATATGAGTATTGAAGTTGAATTAAAAGTAAAAATTTCCGGTAAAGAAGAAATTATTGATAAATTAGAAAATCTAAATTTCACAAAGTCAAGTTTAGTGGTAGAAACCGACACTTACTTTACTTCATCGCATCACGATTTTATTTCACTTGATGAGGCATTGAGAATAAGAAATGTACTTAATAAATCTACAAATGAAACTAAATCGGTTATTACATATAAAGGTGCAAAGCTAGACAATATTTCTATGTCAAGAAAAGAACTTGAAACTGAAGTGAAAGACTCTAAAATTGTTAAGGAAATTTTAGAAAATATAGGCTTTAAGTCAGTACCACCACTTGTAAAGGAAAGACAATACCTAAAAAACAACAATATAACTGCTTGTGTGGATACTGTTAAAGGCTTAGGTGATTATTTGGAATTAGAAATTATAGTGGAAAATAATTCTGAAAAAGAAAAATCATTAGAAGTATTAGAAAACCTATTGCTAAAGTTAGGTTACTCAATGAAAGACACAATCAATACTTCATATCTGTCAATGCTAATGAATATAAGTGAATAAATCATAAATGCCATAATTCCTTGTTTAAGGTTTTATGGCTTATTTTTTAATTTAATATGCTTAAAAATCCCCATAAAATATAGAAAATTATTTAATAAATCATAAATTTAAGATTACAGTTGTGTAATTATAATTGACCTATCACAATATGTTGTGATACATTATTATGATGTAGAATATTGTGAGAAATTATGCTTTGGTGATTCATATGGCGAATGAAAATGTACATGCAAACCATCGTTCAAGAATGAAGAAAAAGTTTCTTGATGCCGGTACTTTGGAAATTTTTGAACAACACGAACAACTTGAAATGCTACTTTACTATGCTTGTCCAAGGAAAGATACAAACGGTATTGCACACAAGCTGTTAAATAAGTTTGGTTCTTTTTCTGCTCTTTGTGACTCTCCAATCAACACTATTATGGAGTGTGGAGTAAGTGAGCATACTGCAATACTTATCAAGATGATTCCTGAGTTTACTCGTATTTACATTAGCGATAAACATAACAATGCCGATAAGATTATTGATTTGGAACATTTAGGTGATTATTTTTTACCTAAGTATATTGGCAAGGATTCTGAAGAAGTATATTTATTGTTGATGGATTCAAAGGGCAAAGAACTTTTCTTTGGCAGTGTAGCAAGAGGTTCTTTCACAAGTTCAGAAATGCCTGTTCGTAAAATTGTTGAACTTGTTATGAATTATAACGCTCATACAGCAGTAGTTGCCCATAATCACCCAAGTGGTGTGGCTTTTCCATCAAAGGAAGATATAATTATCACAAAAAATTTAATTACTACCCTTGACTTAATAGGTTCACATTTAATTGACCATATTATAGTTGCAGATAATGATTGTATTTCACTTGCCGAAAGTGAACTGACAGGTAGTATTTTTTATTTAAAGGATGATTGAGTTTTATGGATTTTAAACTTAAATCTGAATATAAACCAACAGGTGACCAGCCACAAGCTATTGATACATTAGTAAAGAGTATCGAAAACGGCAACAAAGAACAAACACTTTTAGGTGTAACAGGTTCAGGTAAAACTTTCACAATGGCTAATGTTATTGAAAAGGTAAACAGACCTACTTTGATTTTAGCCCATAACAAAACTTTAGCAGCCCAGCTATGCTCAGAGTTTAAAGAATTTTTCCCTGATAATGCAGTAGAATATTTTGTATCCTACTATGACTACTACCAACCTGAAGCCTATGTGCCATCAACCGATACTTATATTGAAAAGGATAGTAGCATTAATGACGAAATCGACAAACTCAGACATAGTGCAACTTTAGCACTATCCGAAAGACGAGATGTTATTATTGTTGCCTCAGTTTCTTGCATTTATAGCTTAGGTAACCCTATAGATTACCGTAATATGGTTATTTCCCTTAGACCGGGAATGGAAAAACCAATGGAAGAACTTGTTGCAAAGTTAGTAGAACTGCAATATGAGAGAAACGACATTAACTTTACCAGAAATAAATTTAGGGTAAAGGGCGATACAATAGAAATTTTCCCTGCTGCATCTTCCGACTATATTATAAGAGTAGAATATTTTGGTGATGAAATTGATAGAATATCCGAAATTAACCCACTAACAGGTGAACTGAATTCTATTCTAAAGCATGTTGCAATTTACCCTGCATCTCACTACATTGTTCCTAAAGAAAAGATGGAACCGGCTATTGCAAGAATAGAAAAAGAACTTGACGAGAGACTGGAATATTTCAGAAGTGAGGGTAAACTCCTAGAGGCTCAACGACTTGAACAAAGAACAAGATACGATATTGAAATGCTCCAAGAAATCGGATTTTGTACCGGTATTGAAAACTATACAAGTGTTTTATCCGGACTAGAGAAGGGTACAGCCCCATTTACTTTGCTGGATTATTTTCCGAAAGATTTTCTGCTTTTTGTTGATGAAAGCCATGTAACTTTACCTCAGGTTAGAGGTATGTATGGTGGTAACCTTTCAAGAAAGAAAAGTCTTATTGATTATGGATTCAGATTACCGTCAGCTTATGACAACCGTCCTTTAAATTTTGATGAATTTTATGATAGAATAAATCAAGTCTGCTTTGTGTCAGCAACACCTGGTGACTTAGAACTTGAAAAAAGTAGTGTGGTTGCAGAACAAATTATCCGACCAACAGGTCTGCTTGACCCTGAAATTGATGTAAGACCAACTGAAGGTCAGCTAGATGACTTGATTTCTGAAATAAATATTAGAACAGAAAAGAATGAAAGAACATTAGTTACTACCTTAACCAAGAAAATGGCTGAGGACTTAACTGATTATTTTGAACAAATGGATATTAGGGTGCGATATATGCACCATGATATAGATACTGTTGAAAGAATGGAAATTATTAGGGACTTGCGTTTGGGTGAGTTTGATGTACTTGTTGGTATCAACCTACTTCGTGAAGGCCTTGATATTCCGGAAGTTTCTCTAGTTGCTATCCTAGATGCTGATAAGGAAGGTTTCCTTCGTTCAGAACGCAGTTTAATTCAGACAATAGGCAGAGCAGCAAGAAACAGTGAAGGTAAGGTTATTATGTATGCTGATACAGTAACACCTTCTATGGAGTCAGCAATAAGAGAAACTACCCGTAGAAGAGAAATTCAGCAACAGTATAACAAAGACCACAACATTACACCTAAGACTATTAAGAAAAAGGTTGCTGATGTTCTGGAAATCAGTACCCGTAAAGAAGAAAAAGACTTTAACAGTAAAAAGCTAACTAAGGGTGAAAAGAAGAAACTTATCGAGCAGTTAACAAAAGAAATGAAAGCAGCAGCAAAGTTGCTTGAATTTGAACATGCTGCCTATATTAGAGATAAAATCAATAAATTGAAGGGAGAAGATTAAGTGGCAAAGAAAAAGACACAAGAATACGGAAATGACAGTATCAGTTCTTTAAAAGGTGCCGATAGAGTACGAAAAAGACCTGCTGTTATTTTTGGTTCTGATGGTATAGAGGGCTGTTGCCATTCAGTCTTTGAAATACTTTCTAACTCCATAGATGAAGCTAGAGAAGGCTATGGTAACGAAATAATAGTTACAAAGTTTGCCGATGGCTCAATTCAGATTGAGGACCATGGTAGAGGTATTCCTGTTGATTACAACAAGAATGAAGAAAGATATAACTGGGAACTAGTATTTTGTGAACTGTATGCCGGTGGTAAATACAACAACAATGACGGTGAAAACTATGAGTTTTCTCTAGGTTTAAATGGTTTAGGTCTTTGTTCAACTCAGTATTCATCAGAATATATGGATGTAAATATCCGTAGAGATGGGCAGAAATTTACCCTTCATTTTGAAAAAGGTGAGAATGTCGGTGGACTTCATAAAGAAAAATATGACAAGAAGGATACCGGTACAATCATCAAGTGGAAACCTGATTTAGAAGTTTTCACAGATATAAATATTACAGCTGACTATTTCTTAGATGTAATAAAGAAACAGTCAATTGTAAATGCAGGTGTAAACTTTGTTTTCAGAAACCAAGTAAATGGTAAGTTTGAAGTAACAGAGTTTAAGTATGAAAACGGTATCACCGACTATGTAAATGAAGTAGTAGGTGATCAAGGCCTTTCAACAACTCAAACATGGTCAACAGAACAAAAGGTTCGTGACAGAAAAGATAAACCTGAATATAAATGCAAAATGACAATTGCAGTTGCATTTTCAAACAAGGTTTCTATGCACGAATATTACCACAACTCAAGTTATTTGGAATATGGTGGTGCACCTGAAAAGGCAGTTAAAAATGCTTTTGTATATCAGATTGACCAATGGTTAAAGAATAACGGTAAATATACTAAGAACGAAAAGAAAATTACTTTTGAAGATGTAGAAGATTGTCTTGTAATTGTAATCTCCAGTTTCTCCAGTATGACTTCTTACGAAAACCAAACTAAAAAGGCTATTACAAATAAAGGTATCCAAGATGCAATGGTTGAGTTTTTGCGTCATGAACTTGAAATCTACTTTATCGAAACACCACTTGAAGCAGAGAAAATCTGTAATCAGGTTCTTATTAACAAGAGAAGTAGAGAAGATGCCGAAAAAACAAGAGTTAGAATTAAGAAGAACTTAACAAGTTCTCTTGATATGACAAACAGAGTAGCAAAATTTGTTGACTGCAGAAGTAAAGATAATTCTGAAAGAGAATTATTCATAGTGGAAGGTGACTCAGCTTTAGGTGCTTGTAAACAAGCAAGAGATCCAAACTTCCAAGCAATTATGCCTATAAGAGGTAAGATACTTAACTGCCTAAAAGCAGATTTAAATAAAATTTTCAAAAGTGACATTATTACCGACTTGCTAAAAGTTTTGGGTTGTGGTGTTGAAGTTAAGTCAAAAGCAAATAAGGACTTAGCTACTTTTGATATGAATTTACTAAGATGGAAACGAATTATTTTTTGTACTGATGCCGATGTTGACGGTTTCCAGATTAGAACACTTTTACTTACTATGGTGTATAGACTTACACCAACACTAATTGAAGAAGGCAAGGTATTTATAGCAGAATCACCTCTTTACGAAATTACAACAAAGAAAAAGGTTTATTTTGCTTATACCGAGGCAGAGAAAGAAAAGTATATTAAAGAAATCGGCAAAGAAAAGTTTACCGTTCAGCGTAGTAAAGGTCTTGGTGAAAACGAACCTGAAATGATGAACCTAACTACAATGAATCCGGCAACAAGAAGACTTATTAAGGTTATGCCGGATGATGTAAAGCGTACAGCAGAAATGTTTGATATTCTACTAGGTGACAATTTACAAGGTAGAAAAGACTATATTGTAAACCATGGTGCTGAATATGTAGATAACTTAGATTTAAGTTAAGGAGGTGAGTTACTGTGGCAAGAAAGAAGAAAGAGCCAAAAGCTCCTCAATTACCTAAGATTGACGGTGTAATTGACGGTGCAGGTGAAGTAGTAGAGCAAAAGATTGCATCAACTATTGAAGAAAACTATATGCCTTATGCAATGAGTGTTATTATGTCCAGAGCAATTCCTGAAATTGACGGATTTAAACCATCTCATAGAAAGCTACTTTACACAATGTACAAAATGGGACTTTTAACAGGTAAGAGAACAAAGTCAGCTAATATTGTTGGTGCAACAATGAAACTTAATCCTCATGGTGACTCAGCTATCTATGATACAATGGTTAGATTATCACGAGGTTATGAAGCACTTTTACATCCATATGTTGACTCAAAGGGTAACTTCGGTAAGTTCTACAGTAGAGATATGGCATGGGCTGCATCAAGATATACTGAAGCAAAACTTGACCCAATCTGTAATGAACTTTTTAAGGATATTGATAAAGATACAGTTGACTTTGTAGATAACTACGATAATACAATGAAAGAGCCTTCGCTTTTACCGGCAACTTTTCCATCTGTACTTGTTAATGCAAATACAGGTATTGCCGTAGGTATGGCGTCTAACATTTGTTCATTTAACTTGCGTGAAGTTTGTGAAACTACAGCAGCACTTATTCGTGATAAAGACCATGACATTATGTCAACCTTACCTGCACCCGACTTTATTGGTGGTGGACAGATTATCTATGACGAAAGTGCCATTAAGAAAATTTATGAAACCGGTCGTGGTGGTATCAAGGTTAGAGCAAAGTATCAGTATGATAAAGCAAATAACTGTATTGATATTTTCTCAATTCCACCATCAACTTCTTGTGAAGTAATTATTGAAAAAATTATTGATTTGTCTAAGCAAGGCAAAGTTAAGGAAGTTGCCGATATTCGTGATGAAACAGGTCTTGACGGTCTAAAAATCACAATCGACCTAAAACGTGGTACTGACCCTGAAAAGCTAATGATGAAGTTATTTAAACTTACAACATTACAGGATAGTTTTAGTTGTAACTTTAATGTGCTAATAGCCGGTGTACCAAGAGTAATGGGTGTTAGAGAACTTCTTAATGAATGGATAGCATTTAGAGTTGAATGTGTAAGAAGAAGAACATATTTTGATTTAAACAAAAAGCAAGAGAAACTTCATCTTCTAAAAGGTCTAAAGGCAATTTTACTTGATATTGATAAGGCAGTAAAAATTGTCAGAGGAACTGAAGAAGAAAGTGAAGTTGTACCTAACCTAATGATAGGTTTCGGCATTGATGAAACTCAGGCTGAATATGTTGCAGAAATTAAACTAAGACATTTAAATAAAGAATATATCCTAAAGAGAATTGAAGAAATCAAAAGTCTTGAAAAGGATATTGCAGAGCTGGAAGCAATTTTAGCAAGTAAACAGAGAGTAAAGACTATCATAGTTAAGGAACTAAAGAATGTTGGTGATAAATACGGCAAAGACAGAGTTTCCGAATTACTGTACAATGTTGATGAAAGTAATGAGTCATATGTTGAAGAAGTACCTGATTATCCTGTAAACCTATTCTTTAGTAAAGAGGGTTATTTCAAGAAAATTACTCCTCAGTCACTTCGTATGAGCAGTGAACAAAAGCTAAAGGAAGGGGATATGATGATTCAGCACTATGAGTCTACCAATACTGCTGAACTGTTATTCTTTACTAATAAGTGTCAGGTTTATAAGAGCAAAGCCTCAGACTTTGATGATACAAAGGCAAGTGTACTGGGTGATTATGTACCGGCTAAACTTCAAATGGATGAAGGAGAAGTCCCACTGAAAATGTTTGTTACAAAGGACTACAACGGTATGTTTGTATTTGCATTTGAAAACGGTAAACTTGCAAAAGTACCTATGAATGCTTATTATACAAAGACTAACCGTAAGAAACTTGTTAGTG
Organism: Ruminococcoides intestinihominis; assembly: GCF_040096285.1. Lineage (NCBI taxonomy): Bacteria > Bacillati > Bacillota > Clostridia > Eubacteriales > Oscillospiraceae > Ruminococcoides > Ruminococcoides intestinihominis. The sequence continues at coordinate 29,022 of NZ_JBBMEY010000020.1, forward strand.
CTTATTCAGATAAGTCACCACTTTCTGATGTAATGTGGCTTGATGAAGACAAGGAATTAATGTTAACTTCATCAGGTGGCAGAGTTCTGCTTATCCATACTGGTGTAATAAACTTAAAGAATACAAAGAATACTCAAGGTGTCGCTGTAATGCGAATGAAAAAAGGTCAGTACCTTGAAAAACTAGAAGAATATACTGATGGCTTGTTCTCAAAGCCATCACGATACAGAACCAAAACACTACCGGCTTTAGGTGCTTTTTTAACTGAAGAAGATAGTGGCAACGAACAACTTTCTATTTTATAAGGTTAAAATAAAAAATTATACTTGATTTTTAAATGGTTTTGTGTTATTATTTTCTAAAAGACTGATTAATTCTAATGAAAGGTGAGTTGAAATGGGCGTAGTTAGTTATATCCTTGGTGCATTACTTATTCTATTTTGTGTACTAATTATTCTAGTTGTTGTTCTACAGGAAGGCAACCAGCAGGGTCTAGGTGTTATCACCGGTGCAGCTGATTCTTTCTTCTCTAAGAACAAGGCAAGAAGTTGGGATTCATTCCTATCAAGATGGACAAAGGTTTTCGCAGCAGGTTTCGTAGTATTTGTTATCGTTCTTGATATTATTGCTAACTTTAAGTAATAAGCGAGTAATATAATGCATATAATTTACCGATGGACAAGTTCCATCGGTATTTTTTATTTTGTGGTGATTTTATGGACTATTATCTACTTTCTATGCTTGTTATTATCTTAATTATTCTTGCTGTTTTACATAAATTAGGCAAAAATAAAAAGCCCTTATTAAGGGCTTTTGGTAGTATGATTATAGGGCTTTCTGCACTGTTTTTAGTAAATGTAACCTCTGTAATAACCCAAGTACATATACCAATCAGTATGTTTACTGTTGGAGTTTCAGCAGGTGGTGGAGTTCCGGCAGTAGCACTTTTACTTTTCCTAAATTTGTTATGACAACATTTCTAGGTCTTTTAGTGTGTCGGTTAATAAATCCTTCTGTTTTGATAATACTGAAATTGTAGTCTTATATAGTAATTCCGGATTTTTCCTAAAGTTCTTTTTAACTAACTTTGCTTGTTCATAGTCCGGAACATAAAATTCAAGAGAAAGAATAGTCAGCTCCTCACTTGTGATAGAGCATTTTACATTGTATCCTCTTTCATTTTTAACAATTTCAACCTTGTTTTCTCTTTCAGTCTTTTCTTTTTCAAGTAACATCATTACACAGTGAAAGGCCTTTTCCTTTACTGTATAAGCCAAGGAATCCTCAAGCTGAGTGGCAATCATCATACCATCTTCTGTAAGTGTGTATTTGTTGTTGCCATTAACAGTAATATGTCTGTTTTTGACTAAATCATCAAAACAAGCACTAGCTTCAAAGTAATTAGCAAGTCCATCTTTTTGTAGTGACTCCAAAATCAATTCTTTGCTAACCGGAGCTTTTACAGACTTAATTAAATAACAAATCAGTATTCTAATTTCATTCTTACTTCTCATTCCACCGGGATTAATTCCTTCATCAAATGTATCAAAGGACATAGAGTCACCTTCTTCCATAAGTTCTATAATTATTATAACACAAAATATATGAAATGTGTAGTGTTTTTTGTTGACTCGACTATTTTACTTGTGATATAATTTTCTAAAAGGAGGTTGTCGAATTGGAAATGATGCCTTATATATGGTTTGGTATAGCACTCTTTATGGCTATTATTGAGGGTGTAACTTATCAGCTTGTGTCTATATGGTTTGTTTTGGGAGCAGTTGTTTCTGCAATAGTTTCAATTTTTGTACCTGAAAATATTTGGTTACAAATAATTCTGTTTATAGTTATTTCTGTTGCAACACTAATAGCCACAAAACCTATTGTAAAGAAAATCACAAGAACCAAGAAATTACCGACTAATTCCGATAGATATATTGGAATGAAAGGTGTAGTAAAAGAAGAAATTAATAACACCCTAGGTGTAGGACTTGTAAACCTAAAAGGCACTGTGTGGTCTGCTACAAGTGATGACGGCTCAGTAATTCCTACAGATAGTGTAGTTATAGTAAAGAATATTAAAGGTGTAAAACTAATTGTTTCACCGGTAAAGGAGTAAATTATGGATCCAATAGTAAAGCTAGTGATTATTGCAGCAATTATCATTGCAATAGTTATCGTAATCGTAAAAAATATCAAAATCGTACCACAAGCTCATGCTTATGTTATTGAAAGACTTGGTACTTACCAAACAACATGGAACACAGGTTTACACCTGAAAGTACCATTTGTTGACCGTATAGCTAAGAAACTTTCACTAAAAGAACAGGTTGTAGATTTCCCACCACAACCGGTTATTACAAAAGATAATGTTACTATGCAGATTGATACAGTAGTTTACTTTGCTATTACTGACCCTAAGTTATATACTTATGGTGTTGAAAGACCACTGTCAGCTATTGAAAATCTAACTGCTACAACTTTAAGAAATATTATCGGTGATTTGGAACTTGATGCAACTCTAACTTCAAGAGATACTATCAATGATAAAATCCGTACAATTCTGGATACTGCAACAGACCCTTGGGGTATTCGTGTAATCAGAGTTGAACTAAAGAATATTCTTCCACCAAAAGAAATTCAGGATGCAATGGAAAAGCAGATGAAAGCTGAAAGAGAAAGAAGAGCAAAAATTCTTGAAGCTGAAGGTGAGAAGAAGAGCCAAATCCTAAAGGCAGAAGGTCTAAAGGAATCAACAATCCTAAAAGCTGATGCAATTAAGGAATCAAAGGTTAGAGAGGCTCAGGGTGAAGCTGAAGCTATTATGCTAGTTCAAAAGGCTCAGGCTGATGCTCTAAAACTTCTAAATGAAGCAAAGCCAATTGAAGAAGTACTACAACTAAAGAGTTACGAAACATTCCAAAAAGTTGCCGATGGTCAGTCTACAAAGATTATTATTCCATCAGATATTAAGCCACTTGCAACTGCTGCAACTGCTATTAAGGAAATTATCTCTAACGATAACAAATAATAACCGGAGCTACCTATTTTAGGTAGCTCGTTTTTTATATTTATAGTTTGTTCATACATAATTATACATTAAGATACATTATTCTTCTTGATTAGTATATGATTTATATTGAAAATTGCAGAAATGTAGTATCATACTGTCAAAAAATAGTCTATATCTATTGAATTTAATTTGATTTTTGGGTATAATTAAAAAGTAAAATTATGTAGCTAATAAAAATACACTTGTTTTTACTAGTTAATTTTTGTAACGAAAGGTGATCATTATGAAAAAAGTTGCAATTATTATGGGTTCTGATAGCGATTTTCCAATTGTTTCAAAAGCTATTAAACAGTTGAAAGATTACGAAGTTCCTTTTGAAGTTCATGTTATGTCAGCTCACAGAACACCTGACGAAGCATCTGAATTTGCTAAGAATGCAATTGAGAATGGCTTTGGTGTTATTATTGCTGCTGCCGGTATGGCTGCTCATTTAGGTGGTGTTCTTGCTGCTAATACAACACTTCCTGTTATCGGTATTCCTTGTAAAGGTCCTTGTTTTGACGGTATGGACGCTTTACTTGCTACAGTTATGATGCCAACAGGTATTCCTGTTGCTACTGTTGCTGTTAATGGTGCTGCGAATGCTGCAATTCTTGCAATCCAAATGTTAGCACTATCAGATGAAACTTTAGCACAGAAGTTAGTTGATAACCGAAAGAAAATGGCTGAAACAGTTGTTTCTAAGGATAAAGATATTCAGAGTAAGGTTGATGAAATTTGAAAAATAATTCCCTAGATTTTTATAATGAAAAAGTTCACGAAGAATGTGGTGTGTTCGGTATCTATAAGATGGATGATGAAGTAGATGTTGCTTCAATCTCAAGAGATGCCCTCTATGCACTTCAACATCGTGGTCAAGAAAGTGCCGGTATTGCAGTAAACAATGATGGCAATTTTAAGTCAATCAAAGATGTTGGTATGGTTTCAGAAGTGCTGACTAATCAAGCTATGGAAGAATTGGGTACTGACGGTAAGATTGCTATTGCTCATGTTAGATATACTCCATATCAAGCACTTGACAGAGCCGGTTCTCAGCCGCTTGTTATTAGATATATTCAAGGTTCACTTGCAATTTGTCATAATGGTTCAATTACTAATTTTGCTGAAATTAGAAAGAACCTTGAAGAGGGTGGAGCTATTTTCCAGTCTTTCTCAAATGCAGAACTTATTGCTTATGTTATTGCAACAGAAAGAGTAAATAGTGAAACTATTGAAGATGCAGTTAAAAATGCTTGTAATAAAATTGAAGGTGCTTATTCATTTGTTCTTACTTCACCAAGTAAGTTAATTGCAGTAAGAGACCCTTATGGTTTCCGTCCATTATGCGTAGGTAAACTGGGTCAAAGCTATGTTGTAGCATCTGAAAGTTGTGCATTTGACTCAATCGGTGCACAGTTTATTCGTCATGTAAAGCCTGGTGAAATGGTTGTTATTGACGAAGACGGCTTCCATTCATATATGATTGAAAAGCCAAAGAAGTCTGCTTTATGCGTATTTGAATATGTTTATATTGCTAGACCTGACAGTATCCTTGATTGTGGTCCTGTTCACGCAGTAAGAAAAGAATTCGGTAAGGAACTTGCAAGGGACTTCCCTGTAGAGGCTGACCTTGTTTGTGGTGTTCCTGACTCAGGTAATGAAGCTGCCCAAGGTTATGCAGAAGAATCCGGTATTCCTTACAGTGCAGTTTTTGTTAAAAATAAATATATAGGTCGTAGCCTTTCTTCAATGAAAAATACTAAGAAAGAACGACTACTAATGATGCGACTAAATGTATTAAAGCATAAGGTAAGAGGCAAGAAGGTTGTTATTATTGACGACTCAATTGTTCATGGTAGTACAGCAAGTCACATTGTTAAATTGCTTAGAGAGGCAGGTGCTGCTGAAGTTCATATGAGAATTTCTTCACCACCACTAAAATATTCTTGTTATTATGGTTCAGATTTACATACTGAGAAGAATATGATTGCCAACCTAATGACAGTTGAGGAACTACAGAATTTTGTAGGTTCAGATTCATTAGGTTTCTTAAGCATTGAAAGCCTAAGAAAAATCTCTAACGAAAACGGTATTTCTGTTTGTGATGCTTGTTTCACAGGTAATTACACAGGTCCGGTACCAAAAGAAAACTATGTTGATAAATTCAGCAAGAAAATAAAACTTTCCAAATAAGAGGTGTATTATGAAAAATAGTTTTTCAGAAAGTTATAAGAATGCAGGTGTTGATGTAACAGCAGGTTACAAAGCAGTTGAATTAATGAAAGAGCATGTTAAGAGAACAAAAACATCAGGTGTTGTTTCAGGCATCGGTGGTTTTGGTGGTCTATTTGCTCCTGATATGAAAGGTATGGAAGAACCAATCCTAGTAAGTGGTACTGATGGTGTTGGTACAAAGCTAAAACTTGCTTTCTTACTTGATAAGCACGATACAATCGGTATTGATGCAGTTGCAATGTGCGTTAATGATGTTGTATGTTGTGGTGCAAAGCCAATGTTTTTCCTAGATTACATCGCAGTTGGAAAGAATGTTCCTGAAAAGGTAGCACAAATTGTATCAGGTATTGCTGATGGTTGTGAAATGTCTTATTCAGCACTAGTTGGTGGTGAAACTGCTGAAATGCCTGGTTTCTATCCTGTTGATGAATATGATGTTGCAGGTTTCTCAGTAGGTATTGTTGATAAGAAGAAAATCATTGACGGTAGTAAACTAACAGCTGGTGATGTACTTATCGGTTTACCATCAAGTGGTGTTCATTCAAATGGTTTCTCACTTGTAAGAAAGGTATTTGGTATTGATGAAAACACAATCCATAACGAATACCCTGAACTAGATAAGCCTCTAGGTGAAACACTTCTAACTCCAACAAAGATTTATGTTAAGCCTATTCTAGACCTAATCAGCAAAGTTGATGTAAAGGCTATTTCTCACATTACCGGTGGTGGTTTCTATGAAAACATTCCTAGAATGTTAAGTGACGGTCTAACTGCTAAGATTAAGAAAGATGCAGTTCCTGTACTTCCAATCTTCAAGGTAATTCAGAGAGTTGGCAACATTCCTGAACATGATATGTTCAATACATTTAATATGGGTATCGGTATGATTGTTGCAGTTGCTAAGGAAAATGCTGATAAGGCAGTTGAAACTCTAAAGGCTTACGGTGAAGATGCAGTAGTTCTTGGTGAACTAGTTGAAGGTAATGACGGAGTTATTTTTGAATAATGAAGAATATAGTTGTTTTAGTTTCCGGTGGTGGCACTAATTTACAGGCACTTATTGATGCTGAAAAATCAGGTATCATCAAAAGTGGCAAGATTACAACAGTAATTTCTTCTAATCCTAATGCCTATGCACTGGAAAGAGCAAAAAATAATAATATAGATACTGATGTTATCAGAAGAAAAGATTTTGATACATTTGATGAATATGATTCAGCTTTAACAGAATTGTTAAAGAGCAAAGGTGCTGACCTTGTTGTCCTAGCCGGTTTTATGACTATTTTAGGACATGAGGTGATTTCAGCCTTTGCAAACAGAATTATCAATATTCATCCAGCCCTAATTCCAAGTTTCTGTGGTGAAGGTTTTTACGGACTAAAGGTTCACGAAGAAGCACTAAAAAAGGGTGTTAAAATTTCAGGTGCAACAACTCATTTTGTAACAGAAGAGTGTGATGGTGGCCCTATCATTATGCAAAAGTCTGTTGAAGTTAAAAATGATGATACACCGGAAATTTTACAAAGAAGAATTATGGAAAATGTAGAGTGGAAGATACTTCCACTTTCAGTAGAATTATTTTGCAGTGACAAAATAAAAGTAGAAGATAACAAAACAATAATTTCAGAATGAGAGGTACTTTATAGTGAAAGCAATATCATTTGAGAAAGATCTTCAGAGTAACGCATATCCCGGCAGAGGCATTATGCTAGGCAGAACTGCTGACGGTAAAAATGCTGTAATCACATACTTTATTATGGGTAGAAGTGAAAACAGCCGTAACAGAGTTTTTGTTGAAGAAGGTGAAGGCATCCGTACACAGGCTTTTGATGAAAGCAAACTAACAGACCCTTCACTAATTATCTATGCACCTGTTAGAGTGCTTGGTAACAAGACTATCGTTACAAATGGTGACCAGACAGATACTGTTTATGACCTAATGAAAGACGGTCAGGCTTTTGAACAGTCACTTCGCACTAGAGAGTTTGAACCTGATGGTCCTAACTATACACCAAGAATTTCAGGCATTATCGAAATTAACGATGGCAAAATGGATATGAATATGTCTATTCTAAAGAGTGATGACGGTGATCCTAATTCTTCACTAAGATTTACTTATTCTTATGAAAACCCACTAGCCGGTAAGGGTAGATTTATTCATACATATATGAATGACGGTAATCCACTACCAAGCTATGAAGGCGAACCAACTCTTGTAGATGTTAATAATGATGATATTGATACATTTACTAATAAGGTATGGAATGCCCTTAACGAAGATAACAAAGTATCTCTATTCGTAAGATATATTGATATTGCAACAGGTAAAGCAACATCAAGAATTATTAATAAAAATAAATAAGGAGAATTACTATGCACGAACTTGAACTAAAGTATGGTTGTAACCCTAACCAGAAACCATCAAGAATTTTTATGAAAGACGATAGTGACCTTCCAATCGAAGTTCTAAACGGTAAACCGGGTTATATTAACTTTTTGGATGCTTTCAACAGTTGGCAGTTAGTTAAGGAACTAAAGGCTGCTACAGGCCTACCTGCTGCTGCATCATTTAAGCATGTTTCTCCTGCAGGTGCTGCTGTTGCAACAGAACTTTCAGATACACTAAAGAAAATCTACTTTGTAGATGACCTAGAACTTTCACCATTAGCATCAGCCTATGCAAAGGCCAGAGGTGCTGACAGAATGAGTTCTTACGGTGACTGGGCAGCACTTTCTGATGTATGTGATAAGGAAACTGCTTTACTGCTAAAGAGAGAAGTATCTGACGGTATCATTGCTCCTGGTTATACTGACGAAGCACTTGAAATTCTAAAGACTAAAAAGCGTGGTAACTATAACATTGTTAAGATTGACCCTAACTATACACCTGCTCCACAGGAATATAAGGATGTATTTGGTGTTACTTTCCAGCAGGGCAGAAACGAACTAAAGATTGATGAAGAATTCTTAACAAAGAATATTATCACAGATAATAAGGAACTTCCTGAAGAAGCAAAGAGAGATTTACTTATTGCTTTAATCACTCTAAAATATACACAGTCAAATTCAGTTTGCTATGCAAAAGACGGTCAGGCTATCGGTGTTGGTGCAGGCCAGCAGTCAAGAATTCACTGTACTCGTCTAGCCGGTAATAAGGCAGATATTTGGTACCTTCGTCAGCATCCAAAGTGTCTAAACCTACCTTTCAAGGAAGATATCAGAAGACCTGACAGAGATAACACAATTGATGTTTATATTTCTGATGATTACGAAGATGTACTAGCAGACGGCACATGGGAACAGTTCTTTACTGAAAAGCCTGAACCACTTTCAAGAGAAGAAAAGAAAGAATGGTTAAGCACATTCTCAGGTGTTTCTCTAGGTAGTGATGCATTCTTCCCATTTGGTGATAATATCGAAAGAGCCAAGAGAAGTGGCGTTCAGTATGTTGCACAGCCTGGTGGCTCAATTCGTGATGATAATGTAATTGATACTTGTAATAAGTACAATATGACAATGTGCTTTACAGGTATTAGACTATTCCATCATTAATGAGGTGACTTAAATGAAAATATTAATGGTTGGTTCCGGTGGTAGAGAACATGCCCTAATCAAAAAGTTACTTGAAAGTGATAAGGTAGAAAAGCTTTATTGTGCTCCCGGTAACGGTGGTATTTCAAGAGATGCAGAAGTTGTTGATATTCCTGTAATGGATAAAGAAAAAATGGTAGCTTTTGCAAAAGACAATAACATTGATATGGTTTTTGTTGCTCCTGATGACCCACTTGCAGACGGTATGGTAGATGCTTGCGAAGAAGCCGGTATTCGTGCATTTGGTCCAAATGCAAAGGCTGCTATTATTGAAGCATCAAAGGTTTTCTCTAAGAACCTAATGAAAAAGTACAATATCCCAACTGCTCAGTATGAAGTTTTTGATGACTCAGAAAAGGCAATTGCTTGGGTTAAAGAAAATAATATGGCACCATGTGTTGTAAAGGCTGATGGCTTGGCACTTGGTAAGGGTGTTCTTATTTGTCAAACTGTTGAAGATGCAGTAGAAGCAATTAAGACAATTATGGAGGACAAGAAGTTTGGTTCTTCCGGTAACAACATTGTTATTGAAGAGTTCCTAACAGGCCCTGAAGTTTCTGTTCTATCCTTTACAGACGGTAAGACAGTTAAACCTATGGTTAGTTCAAAGGACCATAAGAGAGCATATGACAATGACGAAGGTTTAAACACAGGTGGTATGGGTACAATCAGTCCAAACCCTTACTATACTGATGAACTTGCTAAGCAGTGTATGGAAGAAATCTTTATTCCAACAATAAATGCTATGAAAGCAGAGGGCAGACCATTTAAGGGTTGTCTATACTTTGGCTTAATGATGACACCAAAAGGTCCAAAGGTAATTGAATATAATGCTCGTTTTGGTGACCCTGAAGCACAGGTTGTACTTCCAAGACTAAAGACAGATTTAGTTGATATTTGTGATGCAATTATTGACGAAAGACTAGATGAAATCAATATTGAATGGTCAGATGAACCAACTGCTTGTGTTGTTATGGCAAGTGGTGGTTACCCTGAATCATACAAAAAAGGTATTGAAATGTTTGGACTTGATGATAAAGGTCAAGTTGAAGGTGCAACAGTATATCACGCCGGTACAAAGTATGAAAACGGCAAATTCTACACAAACGGTGGTAGAGTTCTAGGTGTTACTGCCAGTGGTAAAACTCTTGATGATGCACTTAACAATGCTTATAATGCAGTAAAGAAAATCTCTTTTGAGGGTGCACATTATAGAACTGATATTGGTCGCACAAAATAAATTTAAATATTTAAACTTAAATGCACATCATTTTATGGTGTGCATTTTTGATTGTATAACGAAAACCCCCGATTGTATCGGGGGTTCAAAAAAGCTTTAGCGATGAGTATAAAAAACAAACTCCTTCT
>NZ_JBBMEY010000021.1:0-37049 GCF_040096285.1 Ruminococcoides intestinihominis
TCTTTAGACGAAGCTAGTAACATAGCCTTTAAGGCGTTAAAAGAAAAGCCACCGGCTAAGCCGGTGGATATTTACTAATGTATTATATTGTAAGTTTTTTTACTAAATATTTATCAAATAAATTAAAAGTGTTATGTTACAGATCAACACATTGTATTATTTATATATTTATGCTATAGTTAAATTATATAAAATTATTATTATAAGGAATATATTGTTATGAATGATGATTATAACAATGACTATGACTTTGAGGATGAATTTGATTTTGATGAAGAAGAAATAGATTTACCCGAAGATGTGATTTATCTTAATGAAGGTGCAGATGCATACAATAAAAAGGATTATGAAAAGGCAATTAGCCTTTACGAAAAATCAGCAAGTTTGGGTAATGTAACTGCACTTAGCAATTTAGGATACTGTTATTATTATGGAAGAAGTATTCCGGTTGATAAAGAAAAAGCAAAATCTTATTGGGAAGAGGCTGCTATCTTTGGAGACATTCCTGCTGTATATAAACTAGGTAATATGTATAGAAATGGTGACTTGCCAAAGAGAATTGAGTATTCTCATAAACTATACAGAAGAGCATTTGAAATGGCACTTAATGACCGTGATAATTATTATGCAGCACCTGATGCTATGCTTAGAATGATGAAGTACTATCCTGATGAATTGGGGGAATATGGTGATAAATTGGCTATATCCTTAAAATGTATTCAAGGTATCAAAAAGCGTATTGCAGAGGGCGATCAATATTCTCAAAAAGTCCTTCAAGATGCAAAAGAATGCTTATTAAAAATTATTGATGAATAGAATATCAACTAAATAAGGTGTACCTATGGAAAAGATAAAAATTGGCACAATAATATAAAAATTGGTTTTTACTAGACTTATATTTTACGCTATTTAAGCCCTAGGTTAAGGGATAATCTAGAACTTGCTTTACTTGATATTTATGAAGGTAGTGCCAGTGTTCCATATTATTCAGAAAGACTAAAAGATAGCGACAAAGTCGCAAAAGCACTTATAGACACAGATAATAAATGGAAAATTTGCTATATGTCCGACCGTATCCGAAAAAAGTATAATATATATTAATGAGTTTGTTTTTTACAATATTTAATTCTATCCATATAACTAATATTACTTTTTAAATAGAATATACAATAATTATCATTAAAACTAATTTAAGATGACAGTAACCCTTATTAATAATGATAAGGGTTACTGTTTTAGTATATAAAAATATTAATATGATTGTGAGAAGATAATTTTACAATCTAGTTCAATGTTACACATTATAATTAAGATATTCTGGCAATTTACCATCTATTTGATACTGTAAAAATAGATAGAATAGAATGGGTGTTGCCATTATATCGGTATTTCTGTTTGAATAGCATTCCCAACAATTACTGCAATTCTCAATAACAATTCTTCCATCACTAATCATTTTATTGTAATCTACATGAACCGGAATTCGTTTTATGATTAGTTTTTTTCTCCCACTAGGCATCTTTTTCATTTTTTCATGAATTTCTGGTTCAGCAAAGCAGTTCCTAGCAATGGTAATTATCCCATCACATATATGTTCTTCATTGTAGTACCTTGCATCATTCAAATTATAACTACCAAATTCGTATATGACAGTTTCACTATCTTCCAAAACTAATTTAACAAATGCACCTATACCTCTACTCATACTGCACTCCTATTATGTAATTATAAATAATTTATTAGTTATTCATTCAGAATACTATGTGCCATACAGAAAATTTAAATATATTTAAAGTATAAAGTATTATAAAAGTGTAGTCAAGATAAAAGTGTAGTCAAGAAATCATTTTATTCTATAATTTTTTATGTAATGTGTGATAAATTACTACTTAAAACTAAACTAATAATTGAAAATGTGAAATAAGTGTGCTATTATAAGTATGATAGTTAAAAAAGACTGAACAGGTAAATAATACTTTAAAATTTATATTAAGTATAGATAATAGAAGAAATTGTTAATGGTGAGAAAATGGATGCTAAAAATGAAATGATTATTATTAAAGGAGAAATTAAAACATCTGATGTGCAATCATGTAAGTATAATAATGCTACAAACAAATGGGATGTAGAATATAATAGTGGAAGAGTATATTCATATGGCAAGCATAATGTTAAAGTCTTGGATAATCCTGTAGAACTTAACCCTAAATTATATAAAATAGTAAAAGATGGTCGAGATTTTTATAATATCGATAAAATATACAAATTTAGTGATTCAAATACTTCATATTATCATATTTGTTTTAAAAATGGTTTTGATAGGGATTATTGTGAGAGTGATTTGAAAATTACTGAGTCCTGCTTCAATGATGAATCATCTGTAAATATTTTCAATTATCTAAAACAGATATCAAAGTTTTGTAAAATGGGTTCAGATGAAGATCTGTTATATAGCAGATATGAAAAAATAGAATATGTTGGCGATGATACTGCATTAGCTAAATATTTAAATCCTACTAAATATAAAGATAGTCCGGTAAATAATGAGTTTAAACCTATATTTCCATTTGGATGTAATAATAGTCAATATAAAGCAGTTAAAAGAGCAATGGAAAATCAAATTAGTGTTATTCAAGGTCCTCCGGGAACAGGAAAAACACAGACAATACTTAATATTATTGCTAATATTTTGATGCAAGGTAAAACTGTACAAGTTGTATCAAATAACAATTCTGCAACTGATAATGTTTATGACAAATTGGCTTCAGAAAAGTATAGTTTGGGTTTTATTGCTGCTAAGTTAGGTAACAGTACTAACAAAGAGAAATTTATAGAGAATCAGAAATTAGAATATCCTGATTTTTCAACATGGAAAAACGATAATTCTTCAGAACTAAGAGAAAATATTGTTTCACAGTCTGCAAATATAAAAGATATTTTCGATAAGCAAGAAAAGTTGGCTGAATTACGACAGGAAATTTCTCAATTACAAATAGAACAGGAATATTTCAATAGACACGCTAAAGAATTAAATGTGAATATTGATAATATTAAGTTTAGAAAGAAGTTATCTTCTACACAATTGATGTCTTTATGGCAAGATGTTCAAATTATCTCTGATAAACAGAAACAAATTGGCTTTTGGTTTAAAATAAAAGCTCTCATAAAATATGGAATTACTGATTTTAAGTCATATAAACAAGATATTTCAGACTTTATTATAATTATTCAGTCTATGTTTTATAAAGCTAAGTACTTAGAAATTCTTAATAATATAAAAGATATTGAAGAATTTCTAAAAAGTATTAGTGATAATAATATCAAAGAATTTACTGATAATTCAATGATTGTTTTTAAAGATTACTTAGCACAAAAATATGAAAATCGTAGTAGAAAAAGATTTACTGATAAGGATTTGTGGTTAAAATCTGAGGAGTTTTTAATGGATTATCCGATTGTTTTAAGCACAACCTTTTCGTCAAGGAGTAGTCTTAATTCTAACACTGTTTATGATTATCTAATTATTGATGAAGCCTCTCAAGTTGATATTGCAACAGGCTCATTAGCTATCTCTTGTGCGAAAAATGTTGTAATTGTGGGTGATACTAAACAATTAGCTAACATTGTACCACCTAAATTAAAACCTCAAGTTGAGAGTGTTTTTAGCAAGTATAATATAGATAATGGCTATAAGTTTACTAATAGTTTTCTTCAATCTATATTGGATGTGTTACCAAATGTACCTCAAACAACATTAAGAGAACATTATAGGTGCCATCCTAAAATTATAGAATTTTGCAACCAAAAGTTTTATAACGGTGAATTAATTATAATGACAAAGGATAATGATGAGAAGGATGTTTTACTTGTTAAGAAAACAGCTAAGGGAAATCATGTTCGTGATCACTATAGTCAACGACAAATAGACGTAATAAAACAAAATATTATTACCGAATATTCTCTTGATGCTGATGAAACAGGTATTATATCTCCTTATCGTAATCAAGTGAATGCGTTAAATAATGAGATAGGTCAATTTGAAATTGATACTGTACATAAATTTCAAGGCAGAGAAAAAGATAATATCATAATTTCAACTGTTGATGATGAAATTTCAGATTTTGTGGATGACCCGAATTTATTAAATGTTGCAATATCTAGAGCGAAGAAAAGATTGATGATTGTTGTAACAGGTAATCCGCAGAAAAAAGAGCGTATTATTACTGAATTGATTGATTATATCAATTATAATAATTTTGAAGTTTCAGATAGTAATGTTTGTTCTGTTTTCGATTACTTATACAGTCAGTACAAAGATGAGAGAGATGAGTATCTGAAAAAACATTCGAAAATTTCTATGTATGATTCAGAAAACTTGATGTATTCTTTAATTAAGGATATTATTGCTGATAATAAATTTTCAAGTTTAGGTGTAATTTGTCGCATTCCGTTGAGAATGTTAATTCGAAAATTTGACTTACTTAGTGCTGAAGAATATAAATACGCAATGAATACTTCTACTCATTTAGACTTTTTGATATACAATAAAATTACCAAGAAACCTCTGTTAGCAATTGAGGTGGACGGCTATGAATACCATAAAGAAGGTACTGCCCAAGCTGAAAGAGATAAGTTGAAAAATAACATAATGAATACTTGTCATATTAAATTGTTAAGATTTAAAACTAATGGTAGTGGCGAAAAGGAGAAGATAATTTCAACTATTAAAACACTACTTTGAATTTGAATAATTAGGAGACACTTTAGTGCTAAATTACGGAAACTTAAATGATGTTGAATTTGAATATCTATGTCAAGATATTATGCAGGAAAAATTGGGAATAGAAATACATCACTTTGCAGTTGGTTGTGATGGTGGTATAGATTTATGTGATAATGTACATACAAAAAATGTGATTGTACAAGTAAAACACTACTATAATTCTACTGTTGCACAACTTATATCATCCTTAAAAAATGAGTTAAAAAAAGTTAAACTATTAAATCCAAAACATTACTATGTATGTTGCTCGAAATCCTTAACACCTAAGAGAATAGAAGAAATTTATAATTTGTTTTCTGATTTCATGGATTCACCATCCAATGTTATTACATTGGATGATATTGATGGCTTTCTTACAAATGAAAAAAATATAAATGTTTAAAAAAAACACTATAAATTATGGATTGAGTCAACTGGAATTTTACAAAATATAATAAATAGTGAAATTTTTATTGACTGTGAAGTGTTACTGTCATCTATAGAAAATGATAAGAAATTTTTTGTACAAACTCAAGCATTTTATAAAGCACTACACTATCTTGAAAATAACAAGACTTTATTTATTGTTGGAAATCCTGGTGTTGGTAAGACAATTACTTCTAAAATGTTAGTTTTGTACTATGCAGCAATTAAATATAAAGTAAGATACACAACTAATACTACTGATTTACAGTCATTGAAAAAATCTATATCACAAAACCCAAAAGAAAAAGAAATTATTCTTATTGATGATTGTTTTGGCCAGGCTTATTTCCAGATGAAAGATAGCCAAAATGAAGAGTTGCTTTCTTTAATAAAATATATTAATTTATCAACTAACAAACGTCTTATATTAAATTCTAGGGTTACTATTTATCAAGAAGCTAGAGAGCGTAGTTTGGAACTTGTTAAAAGTTTTGATAATGATGAATGTAAAGTGTATATCATAGATATGAATAATATATCAGATATAGAAAAAGCTAAGATTCTTTATAATCATTTAGTATTTAACAATGTACAAAAGGAATACTTTGATGATATAAAAAAAGACAAAAGATATTTAAAAATAATTAAACACAAAAATTACAATCCTCGTATTATTGAATTTATATGTAATCCACGACACTATGAAAATATTAAATCAAATTCCTATTATAATTTTATTCTAAATCATTTAAATAATCCAAAAGAAATTTGGAAAGATGAATATGAGAGAAGACTGCAAAAAACTGACAGAATATTGCTTTCTACTATCTATTCTTTTTCTGATTTATATACTGATCTAGATTTGATTAGAAAAAACTTTGATAAGAGATTATCAACTGAAACAAATATTGATATTACTGTTAATCAATTTGAATCTTCTCTTACACGACTATTAGAGGGTTTTGTTATTTTAATTGATATAGATAAAACTAAAAAAATTTCTATGGCGAATCCTTCAGTTAACGATTATTTGGATGGATTTTTAAAAGAAAATCTTCTTGAAAGAGAAATGTTAATAAAAAATGCCACACATATTCAACAGATAAAACGATTAATGACAAACTCGGAATATGAAGAATGGGGACAAACTGTTATTAAGGAGCATACTATAAATAATATTGATTTTATAAATAAGGGACAAAAGAATGCAATAATAACATATTTTATATCAAAATATGGTATATTAGATACTGAATATTCGGATATAATTAATGAATTTTTATTAAACCCATTTAATGTGATTTATCGTGTACATGTAGATATATCTGTGAAAGATATAATTGAACTTCTTTTTAATGATGAAAAAACACTTGAATTTTACAATATTGTATCTTATTTATCTTTACCAAATAATCTTAAAACATTTTATAGACATTTTGATATTGAAGATTTATGTGATATAATAAATTTTTTAGATAGTTGTTTTAATAAGCCTTATCGAGAAGAATTTATTAAGTCATCTATTGACTCTTTTAAATTTGCTATTGAGAGTTTTTGCGATGATGTTGATGTTGATGATTATAGTCCTGATGTTGAATATGCTATTGATTTAGCAACTTCATATACTTTATATGAGAAAATAGTTGATAATGACGATGCTGAATCATACATTGAAGATGAGGTAATTGAACTTGTTAAAGATAAGATATATGATATGGTAAAAAATTTACCTGCTGATGTTATTATAGATTCTAATTATGTAGAAAATCTTGATATTAATGTATATGGCGCATATAATTTGGTTGATTCTTATATTGAGGATGAAGATTATAATGAAGAGTATAAATATTATAATAATTCATCTGATAATGATGATTCAGAAATTGATTATATGTTTAATAGGAAATTCTAATGATTTATAGTAAATTTAATAGCCATTGGCAAATAAAATAACCTTTATTATTATAAGCCTTTTAGTAAATTATAAGATACAAATTTTTTTGCAATAGTTCAAAAATAGTTTTAAATATGGTGAATGAATAACTATTTTATAATCCAGATAGACTAATTAGTCTGTCAAACAAGAATAAAGATAAATTTTATGGAAAAATCTATTTGATTTTTAATCATTGTAACTAAATGTTTTTCTATGTTTGTGAAAGATAAGCACTACTATTATGATGCTGATGAAATAATAACATGATTTAAATTAAATAATAGGCTCAATATTAGTTGTTTATAAAAGAATTATTTAAGCAAGTTGAAAATAACATCAGTTACTCCAAATAAAGTTCACTTAAATAAT
This sequence comes from Ruminococcoides intestinihominis, assembly GCF_040096285.1. Lineage (NCBI taxonomy): Bacteria > Bacillati > Bacillota > Clostridia > Eubacteriales > Oscillospiraceae > Ruminococcoides > Ruminococcoides intestinihominis. Next base: position 7,494 of record NZ_JBBMEY010000021.1, read on the forward strand.
TGTTAATATAGATAAATATATTATCAATAATTTGTAAAATTTTATACTAGAACTACAAATAATAATGTAGTATAATTACCTTATATGTCAAACTTTAGTTTAAAATGTTAGGAGAAATAATTATGATAAACAAAGATGATTTTATGGACTATGTGGGCTATCGTAATACGGTAGTTGAAGAAAAGATTGAGGAATGTTTGTCTGAAATAAGAAGTGGAAAAACTGAAATATCTGTTGATAGAGGTGATCTAACAGATTCTGAATTAGAATATCTTTATCAGGAACTGGATAAGCGTCTAAAATAACACTGTCAATCATTATTGAATACTTAAAGTATTAATATCTTTGGAGGTAATTATGGAAGGTGGATTATTAGGAAAAATCAAAATTAGTAATATTGAAAATTCAGAAGAACTTTTTGACTATTTGTGTGATGTTAGTGATTCATTCGCTAGAATGCTGGATGAAAATGACCTTGAATACGATCAAATTGAAGATTCTGCTGAGCTTTATATGAGTGATGATGCTTTCTTTTGTGTATCATTAAATGAATTTGTTGATTATATCAAAGATACCGTGAGTGAATTTCCATCACTCACATTAGAAAGTGAAGTGACTACTTATGATACATGTGCTGATAGAGATTTTAAAATATTGTATTCTGATAGAAAAATTAAGATTCTTTGGGCTGACGATTACTACTTTAGCTTGATTCTCGTCAATTACGAAGATTATGTTTCTTTATGTGCCGATTACAATGATACCAATGTGCTAAGTGAAGAAGAATGGAATGTTCAAAATGAAGAGAGTAATGAATGGTACGTTATTGGTGATAGTAAAGTTAGTCATAAATTAGATTTTAAATTTCACACTTCACGTGTGATTAAAATTAAGCCAAAGGAAGATAGGCTTAAAGATTTAGCTGAAAGGGACTTTGTTGAAGATAAACTCAATTTAAGTGAGTTAGGAGTTACAGAATTAACAGAAGGCTTAACTATTGATGGTGACCTAAAATTAAGAAATGCTTCAATTACTAAATTACCCCAAAATTTAACTGTTAAAGGTGACCTTGATTTAATTAGTTCAAAAATCACCAAATTACCGGAAGGCTTAACTGTTGGTGGCAGCCTTGATTTAAGTGGTACAAAAATCACCGAATTACCGGAAGGCTTAACTGTTGGTGGTAGCCTTAATTTATGGGATTCAAATATTACCGAATTACCGGAAGATTTAACTGTTGATGGCAACCTTAATTTATGTAGTACAAAAATCGCCGAATTACTGGAAGGTCTAACTGTTAATGGTGAACTTGATTTAAGTAGTTCAAAAATCACTGAATTACCGGAAAGTTTATCAGTTGGTGGTGACCTTGTTTTAAGTTATACAGAAATCACCAAATTGCCGGAAGGTCTAACTGTTGGTGGCAAGATAAAACGTTTTTGATAAAAAGGAAAAAGAGTTTATTGATAAAATTGACTCTGCTTTAAGCGATGAAATTAAGGCTTTAATTGCTAATACTGATAGTGCGATTGAATCCTATATTTAATTATTTTGCATTAAATGTTAAATATACTAAAGAGGCAAACGCTTCTGTGAAAATTATAATAGTAAAATCCCTCCTAATGTTATACATTGTGAGGGATTTTTTGAGTTTTATTATATAAGTTCCAAGTTTGAGGCTTCATTCATAATTTTTTCAGGACTCCATTCCCTAATATCACTAAGCATTGTGTGTGTGGTATGGTAGAATTGAGCTCCGGTATTGTAGTAATCGATCAATTGATTCTGAGCATATTTGACAACCTCTTTGTACTCTAATTGCTCCTTATCTAATCCTTGTTCTAAATTTGAATTTTTAGAATTAGGTTTACAACAAACGCCATCGCTTTTTGTAAAATCATACTTAACATCTTTCGGATTATATGTTAGATCATTATTATTTATGTCTAAATAAGCAGAAGAAGAAGCCTCATCTAAAAAGTAAGAAATTGCCTTAGATGCTAATGAGTAAGTCATATATAGGTTTTGTTTAGCTCTGGTAACTGCAACATAAAATAATTTTCGTTCATCTTCCAAACTACTTTGATATTTTGTTTTGTTTTTCTTGAATACACCACCGAGTACATGATAATATCTTTTTCCAAGAAAACCTAAAGTAGGAAATTCCCTTTCATTAAGTCTTGGGATAAATACCGTATTGAATTCCAAACCCTTTGCTTTATGGATAGTCATGATTTGAACATTATCTGCATTTGGATCTTTAGGCTTGAAATTGTAGTATTTGTATTCATTTATAGCGTCTGTACCAAGAAACTTAAGTACACCATTAATTCGGGCAGATAGTTGCCCGTCTCCGTATATTTCATCATAATCATCAAGTATTTTTGAAATACCATCAAGATCAATATGTCTTGTTTCAATATCGTTGGCTGTTTCATCTAGAAATGCTATTTTATCACAAAAGTCTCGAATAATTTTGCTTAATGGAAGATTACCTCCTCTTGCACAACTTCGTAAAAATTTAAATCCTATATTAAAATTTGTTCTTTCAGCAACATCTTTCCAACATTCATATAGTTTTGCTTTATCAATATCAGTTAGGATTTGTAATGTTATGACGAATCTATTAAAGTAATTTCCAGAAAAGAAATGTTCAGTGCTATCTGTTTCATATGGAATATTTGCATCATCAAGTATATTAGCTATCGAATTAATAAATTTTCCTTTTCGAACAAGAATAGCGATTTCTTTATAGTGAATACCTGAGTTGTGTAATTTAATAATTTTTTTAGCAATTCTATTGAATTCATCTATTTCATCAAAACATCTTTCTGCTTTAATATTTCCGTTAGATTCATTAACTGTGGAAATCATTTTCTTGCTTATTAGACGCTTATTATTTTTAATTACATTGTTTGCTACATCAACTATTCCTTTAGCACAACGAAAGTTTTTATCGAGATGAACTTGATGAACATCAGCATATCGTTCAGAGAATGAAATCATATTGTTTGCGTTGCTTCCACGAAATTGATATATAGTTTGATCATCATCCCCAACAACACATATATTAGTTCCATAATTTGCTATGTGAGAAATAAGCTTTTCTTGTAAATCGTTCACATCTTGATATTCATCAACCACTAAGTATTTAAGCGTTGACAAATATTTACCAACTTCGGGATTAGACTCAATCTGTTTCACTGTTTCAAAAATAATTAAGCTAAAATCTATGTAGTTGTTACTGTATAAGAAATTTGTGTATTTATTAAGTACATCACGCTGTTCCTGTGACCAATTATCTGAATTCTCATAGTCATCTATCATTTTTTCAATACATTGCAAAAATAAATTAATATTAAAAGAGTATGGCTCAAGATTAAGATCGCTCATTCCACATTCTTTAAAGTTCCTCTTCACAAATAAATGACTTTTCACAGAATCAAGAATTTTAAAGTTGTCAAATTGTTTTGTGTACTTTGTTAATAAATTATAGCAAAAACTATGTATTGTACCAATATACATAGTTTTAATATTAGCTGATAATTCAGATCCCAATGCTCTCACAATTCGGTTTTCCAAAGATTCTGCTGCTTTATTTGTAAATGTAAAAGCAACTATGTTTTCCGGTTTGATGTCCTGTTTGCTATGTAAAATATTAGCAATTCGACGTGTTATTACTTCTGTTTTACCGGAACCAGCGCAAGCAATAATTTGTAAGTTATGATCTATTTCAGAAATAGCTTCTTGTTGTTTAGATGTTAAATTTATTTTCTTTTCCATATTACTCACCATATTCTTTTAGTGCATCATATAGTTGTTTATTGACCTCTGCTTTTTCTAAAGCTGTTTTACCTTCACGAATGGAGAAGTATGTCAACAAATATTCACGGGTATTGTTATCAAAATCAAACTCTTCAGAAGTTTCAGCTGCTAAATCAAGAATATCATAAAATTCGTTCTTTATTTCATTCATACCGGAATATCTTGCTGCTCGAGAAATAAGTTTTGCTTGATTCCCTAATGCACCGGTAGAAACCAATATATCGCTACCAACAAATTCAAAAAATTTTTGCATAACTAAGTCAACATCTTCTGCATTTTCAATTGCAGAAAGTTCAATACCAGATTCTTTTGCAGCATTTTTTATAGTTGCTTTACCATCCCAAGGACGGACTAACTGTTGAAACTCATCAACAATTAACTTATTACAAACCTTTACTGCTGCAATTTGATAAATACTTTTTGCTGATGAAATACTGAACGATTCAGAACACCAAAAAGCACAGTAGTTGTCAAAGTTATCTTCAAAACATTCATTAATTGGAGAAAAATCATTCTCATTAACTTTCTTTGGTTTTAGTGTGATTCTTGGATATTTTATACCTTTTTTATCGTAGAACACTGCAACTGCTCTTCTTCGTTCTTCTGTAATAGGCCAGTATGGCTTTTTAGTGCGATATCTATTTGTATCGCTTTTTTGCTTTGATAATTTAAAAATTAATTCATTAGGTTCATACATCATAAAGGATTTATAATTATCGCCTTTGCAAAGAATAAGCCCTCTATCAGCAATAGTATCAGATAAATCATATTCACCTATCATTGAGAAATACTTAGCAGCAATCATGTACAGTTCACAACATAGATTTTTATTCTCAACAATAATATTACACCATTTTTGCGGTTTTATAAAATCATTTGGAATATAACTATCAATTAAATTGTACAGTATATTTTGAGTACGAATATCATTTATATCTTGAGATTGTATGAAGTGAATTGCTTTCTCTTCAAATTGAACATCCCTACACATTTTGTAGTACAAACAATAATAAAAATCAGTTATTCCTGAATCAAACATTTCAAGTAATTCAGGTATTATATTTCGTTCAGCATACTTTTCTGTGAGTCCATTAGCAAATTCCATTATATTCGGATTGGAACATTTTTCTTGATTATAAAATCTTATTTCATTGAAAATTTTATCTAGAATATCAGGATTTTGACAACAACTACAAAGATAATGGTCTGTTGTTGTACCACAATTAAGACATTTCATTTTATATCCTCACTTTATTAATTTTTTAAGAAATATACATTTTTGCATTATTATAAAGCATAATTTAATAAAATACAATGTTGTTATGTGATATAAAATTATGAAACAAAGAATGTTTGTAAAATAGGCTCATTTTTTAGTATTTGCAATTGTAGATATGTTTTATAAGATTATTTGAAAGGGGAGACTTTACTGTCCCATTATTGGGACTTATCATTAAAATTTATGTGAAATTATTTACATATTGAGTATATTATTGACAAAATTAATCTTTTATTTTATAATGTATTATGTTGAAATGTACAAAATATGTGCGCTAATTGTTTGATTTTAGTATTTAAGGAGCATAGTATGGATATGAAGATGTTTGACAATGTAAATGAAATTGTTCGTGATGATTTAATATTGACGATAACTAAAGGCAGCAAATTGTCGATTGCTGCATCATGTTTTTCTATGTATGCCTATAAAGAATTGAAAAAACAATTAGAAAATATAGATGAATTTAGATTTATTTTTACTTCACCAACTTTTATTAAAGATAAAGCTAAAAAGCAAAAGAGAGAATTTTATATTCCAAGGCTAAATCGTGAAAATAGTCTTTACGGTACAGAATTTGAGATAAAACTTCGTAATGAAATGACCCAAAAATCCATTGCAAAGGAATGTGCTGATTGGATAAAGAGGAAAGCTAAATTTAAATCAAATACTACAGGTGAGTATATGAGTGGATTTGTCAATGTTGTTGGCAAAGAAAACACATTTACATATATGCCTATTAATGGATTTACAACGGTCGATATTGGTTGTGAGCGTGGAAACAATAGTTACAATATGGTTAGTCGTATAGCTAATTCTGAGTCTAATTCTGAGTCTAAATCATTTATTGAACTATTTTATGAGATATGGAATGATAAAGAAAAACTTCAAGATGTTACTTCAATGGTTATAGAAAATATAACAACTGCTTATAACGAGAATTCCCCTGAACTTATTTACTTTATTACATTGTATTATGTCTTTAATGAATTTCTCGAAATAAATATGAAGGTATGCAGGTATTTTATTAAGTCATTTTGATGAAAACTAAAACACGGAGGTAATAATAGATGGCAAGAACTGCTAAACCAAAGAAAGAGATATCAATGGAAGAAGCACTTTGGAAAAGTGCTGATAAATTGAGAGGTTCTGTTGAGCCTGCTGAGTATAAGCATGTTGTTCTGAGTTTATTTTTTCTCAAATTTGCCAGTGACAAGTTTGAGGAATGTCGTAATAAGATTATTGAAACACACGGCGAAAAGTATGTGGATATGAAGCCGTTTTATACTCAGGAAAATGTATTTTATCTTCCTGAAGAAAGTCGTTGGAAGTATATTATTGAAAATGCAAAGCAAGATGATATTGCTTTAAAAATAGATACGGCACTTTATACTATTGAGAAAAATAATCCAGCATTGAAAGGGGCATTGCCAGATAACTATTACTCCCGTTTACATATTGACACAGCAAAGTTGGCTTCTTTGCTTGATGAAATCAATCGTATTAATACTGATGATAAAGAGAATGACATTATCGGTCGCGTATATGAGTATTTCCTTAGTAAATTCGCCCTTGCAGAGGGAAAGGGTAAAGGAGAGTTCTACACGCCAAAGTGTATTGTAAACTTGATTGCTGAAATGCTTGAGCCCTATGATGGAATACTGTATGACCCTTGTTGCGGTTCGGGTGGTATGTTTGTACAGTCTATCAAGTTCGTAGAAGCTCATAGCGGTAATAAAAAGAAAGTGTCTATTTACGGTCAAGAATACACAAATACCACATTCAAATTAGCAAAAATGAATTTAGCTATCCGTGGTATCTCTGCTAACCTTGGAGAAATGGCTGCTAATACATTTACCAATGACCAGCACAAAGATCTTAAGGCAGATTTCATTATGGCAAACCCTCCTTTCAATCAAAAGCAGTGGAGATATGCTGATGAATTAGTAGATGACCCTCGTTGGAATGGATATGAGGTTCCGCCGACAAGCAATGCAAACTACGGCTGGATACTGAATATTGTTTCCAAACTTTCACAAAACGGTGTAGCTGGTTTCCTGCTTGCAAATGGAGCATTATCCGATGACGGTACAGAGCTGAAAATTAGACAGCAACTTATTGAAAATCATTTAGTAGAAGCGATTATTATTCTTCCAAGAAATCTTTTCTATACTACTGATATCAGCGTTACCCTTTGGATACTCAATAAGAATAAAAAAGCTCGTGTTGTAGAGCAGAACGGAAAGCTCAAACGCTATCGTGACCGAGAAGATGAAATACTCTTTATGGATTTACGACAGATGGGCAGTCCTTATGAGAAGAAGTACATTGAATTGACAGAGAAAGATAGAGCTAAAGTTACAAGTGTATATCATAACTGGCAGCAGGAAGGCTATGAGGAAACTTATGAGAATGTGCCGGAGTTTTGCTATTCTGCTTCCTTTGATGAAGTAAAGGAAAAGGGATTTACTCTTGTACCGAGCAGATATATTGAGTTTATCAACCGTGATGAAAACATCGACTTTGATACAAAAATGAAGTCGTTGCAGGGAGAACTCAAAGAACTTCTTGTTCAAGAGAAAAAATCAAAATCAGATTTGCTTGCTGTATTTAAGGAGTTGGGATATGAAATCGAATTATGATATTTTAGGAAACCATATCCGACTGATTGATACTCGGAACAGAGAAAGCATAACAGACAGAGTTTTGGGAATTAACATAGACAAGTTCTTTATGCCGTCGGTTGCAAATGTCATTGGTACGGATTTGAGTAAATATAAACTGATAACAAAAGGAAAGTTTGCGTGTAATCCAATGCATGTTGGTCGTGATGAACGACTTCCGGTTGCATTGTATGATGAAGAAGAACCTGCTATTGTTTCTCCAGCGTATTTTATGTTTGAGGTAGTAGATAACAGCATTTTGAATGAAGATTATCTGATGATGTGGTTTCGCAGACCGGAATTTGACCGTATTTGTTGGTTACATACTGACGGAAGTGTTCGTGGTGGGATTACTTGGGATGATATTTGCAGACTGGAATTGCCTATCCCACCTATTGAAAAACAGCTTGAAATAGTGAACAGTTATAAGGCGATTACGGAGAGAATTACTTTGAAGAAAAAGATAAATGATAATTTAGAAGCAACTGCTCAAGCGATTCTTCAAGATAAAATCTATTCTAACGGAATTGAAACCACCGTAGATAACCTAATTAACTTATTTGATAGTATGCGTAGACCTCTTTCAGGCTTAGAACGCAGCGAAATGAAACATACCTATCCATATTACGGCGCAGCATCACTTATGGATTATGTAGACAATTACATTTTTGATGGTGTTTACGGTTTACTTGGCGAAGATGGAACGGTTATGGATGATAATGGTTATCCAACTATGCAATATGTCTGGGGCAAGTTTTGGGTAAATAATCACGCTCACATCTTTCAAGGAAAAAACGGATACTCGACAGAAATGGTTTATCTAATTTTGAAGAACACCATTGTTCGTAATGCCGTTACTGGAGCTGTTCAATTAAAAATCAATCAAGAGAACCTTAGAAAACTTTCTGTTGTAGTTCCTTGTGATGATAACCTAACTGAATTAAACATTTTGATTGATAAGGTGTTCTTGTCCATTCGTGAAAATAGAACAGAAATTCAGTATTTGATAAATCTCAAAGATATATTGCTTGCAGAACTGTCCGATTAAGCCGCTAAATTATCATTTACAATAGAACTCCCATCAGTGGCGGGAGTTAAAACAGAGGACTGCCACTGGTAGTCGTTCTCTTAAAAACAAAAGGAGAATTGACTATGAAACAGAATTTAATCACCGATGTTATTCAAGGAATGTTACCTTACTTGAATAACGCACAGACAGAAAGATTGCAAGAGGTGTTACAACATACACTTTTTGATTATGAGGTAACAAAGACAGAAAAGGATAAGGAATTTTCAGAGCAGAATTTAGTAGAGTCTTTCTTATCAGCAAAGCGTATTGAAGGCTGTTCTGAAAAAACCTTGAAATACTATAAAGCAACGATACAGTCAATGCTTGATGGTATTGGAAAAGGTATTAAATACATTGTAACTGATGATATTCGTTGCTATTTGACTGAGTATCAAGCTAAGAAAAAATCCAGTAAAGTTACGATAGATAATATAAGACGAATACTTTCCAGCTTTTTCTCTTGGCTTGAGGACGAGGATTATATTTTGAAAAGTCCGGTCAGGCGAATACACAAAATCAAAACCGGTTCGAATATTAAAGAGACTTACTCTGATGAAGCATTGGAACTTATGAGAGATAACTGTACAGAACTCCGAGATTTGGCAATGATTGATATGCTGGCTTCAACGGGTATGCGTGTCGGAGAAATGGTGTTACTAAATCGTGAGGATATAGATTTTAACGAAAGAGAGTGTGTTGTTTTTGGTAAAGGGGATAAGGAGCGAATAGTATATTTTGATGCAAGAACAAAAATACATTTGCAAAATTATTTAAACAGCCGAAATGACGATAATCCGGCACTTTTTGCATCATTACAATCTCCATATAATCGAATGAATATCGGAGGAATTGAAGTAAGACTGCGACAGCTTGGCAAGCGGTTGGGACTAAATAAGGTACACCCTCATAAATTCAGGCGAACACTTGCGACAATGGCAATAGACAAAGGAATGCCAATAGAGCAGCTTCAGCAGCTCTTGGGACATAGAAGAGTAGATACGACATTGCAATATGCAATGGTAAAACAAAGCAATGTAAAAATTGCTCATCGAAAATATATAGGATAAGGCGGTATTTTAATGTATAGAACGATAGATGAATTAGTTGAAAAGGTTGATGAGAGAAATACAGAAAATAAGATTTCCAAACTTATAGGTGTAAGCATTGACAAGTGCTTTATAAAGTCTGTTGCAAATACTAACGGTACTGACCTTTCAAAATATAAAGTTATTAGAAAAAACGATTTTGCAGTCAGCTTAATGCAGGTTAGTAGGGATTCAAAGATACCGATTGCACGATTAGAGGATTATGATGTTGCGATAATGTCTCCGGCATATCCAATTTTCAGAGTTAAAGATACATCGGTCGTTTTACCGGAATACTTGGAAATGTGGTTTAAACGACCTGAATTTGACAGAGAAGCAGCTTTTATTGCGGTTGGTGGAGTTAGAGGTAGTATGCCTTGGGAAGAATTTGCAAAAATGAAATTGCCAGTACCGCCTATCGAAAAACAGCTAAAGATTGTGAATGCATATAAGATTGTTACAGACAGAATTGCATTGAAGCAAAAGATAAATGATAATTTAGAAGCAACTGCTCAAGCGATTCTTCAAGATAAAATCTATTCTAACGGAATTGAAACCACCGTAGATAACCTAATTAACTTATTTGATAGTATGCGTAGACCTCTTTCAGGCTTAGAACGCAGCGAAATGAAACATACCTATCCATATTACGGCGCAGCATCACTTATGGATTATGTAGACAATTACATTTTTGATGGTGTTTACGGTTTACTTGGCGAAGATGGAACGGTTATGGATGATAATGGTTATCCAACTATGCAATATGTCTGGGGCAAGTTTTGGGTAAATAATCACGCTCACATCTTTCAAGGAAAAAACGGATACTCGACAGAAATGGTTTATCTAATTTTGAAGAACACCATTGTTCGTAATGCCGTTACTGGAGCTGTTCAATTAAAAATCAATCAAGAGAACCTTAGAAAACTTTCTGTTGTAGTTCCTTGTGATGATAACCTAACTGAATTAAACATTTTGATTGATAAGGTGTTCTTGTCCATTCGTGAAAATAGAACAGAAATTCAGTATTTGATAAATCTCAAAGATATATTGCTTGCAGAACTGTCCGATTAAGCCGCTAAATTATCATTTACAATAGAACTCCCATCAGTGGCGGGAGTTAAAACAGAGGACTGCCACTGGTAGTCGTTCTCTTAAAAACAAAAGGAGAATTGACTATGAAACAGAATTTAATCACCGATGTTATTCAAGGAATGTTACCTTACTTGAATAACGCACAGACAGAAAGATTGCAAGAGGTGTTACAACATACACTTTTTGATTATGAGGTAACAAAGACAGAAAAGGATAAGGAATTTTCAGAGCAGAATTTAGTAGAGTCTTTCTTATCAGCAAAGCGTATTGAAGGCTGTTCTGAAAAAACCTTGAAATACTATAAAGCAACGATACAGTCAATGCTTGATGGTATTGGAAAAGGTATTAAATACATTGTAACTGATGATATTCGTTGCTATTTGACTGAGTATCAAGCTAAGAAAAAATCCAGTAAAGTTACGATAGATAATATAAGACGAATACTTTCCAGCTTTTTCTCTTGGCTTGAGGACGAGGATTATATTTTGAAAAGTCCGGTCAGGCGAATACACAAAATCAAAACCGGTTCGAATATTAAAGAGACTTACTCTGATGAAGCATTGGAACTTATGAGAGATAACTGTACAGAACTCCGAGATTTGGCAATGATTGATATGCTGGCTTCAACGGGTATGCGTGTCGGAGAAATGGTGTTACTAAATCGTGAGGATATAGATTTTAACGAAAGAGAGTGTGTTGTTTTTGGTAAAGGGGATAAGGAGCGAATAGTATATTTTGATGCAAGAACAAAAATACATTTGCAAAATTATTTAAACAGCCGAAATGACGATAATCCGGCACTTTTTGCATCATTACAATCTCCATATAATCGAATGAATATCGGAGGAATTGAAGTAAGACTGCGACAGCTTGGCAAGCGGTTGGGACTAAATAAGGTACACCCTCATAAATTCAGGCGAACACTTGCGACAATGGCAATAGACAAAGGAATGCCAATAGAGCAGCTTCAGCAGCTCTTGGGACATAGAAGAGTAGATACGACATTGCAATATGCAATGGTAAAACAAAGCAATGTAAAAATTGCTCATCGAAAATATATAGGATAAGGCGGTATTTTAATGTATAGAACGATAGATGAATTAGTTGAAAAGGTTGATGAGAGAAATACAGAAAATAAGATTTCCAAACTTATAGGTGTAAGCATTGACAAGTGCTTTATAAAGTCTGTTGCAAATACTAACGGTACTGACCTTTCAAAATATAAAGTTATTAGAAAAAACGATTTTGCAGTCAGCTTAATGCAGGTTAGTAGGGATTCAAAGATACCGATTGCACGATTAGAGGATTATGATGTTGCGATAATGTCTCCGGCATATCCAATTTTCAGAGTTAAAGATACATCGGTCGTTTTACCGGAATACTTGGAAATGTGGTTTAAACGACCTGAATTTGACAGAGAAGCAGCTTTTATTGCGGTTGGTGGAGTTAGAGGTAGTATGCCTTGGGAAGAATTTGCAAAAATGAAATTGCCAGTACCGCCTATCGAAAAACAGCTAAAGATTGTGAATGCATATAAGATTGTTACAGACAGAATTGCATTGAAGCAAAAGATAAATGATAATTTAGCGGCTTGATGAAAGACGAGTTGATAGTTGGTTTTGTAACTCAGATAACCTTTCCACTTCTGCAAAATTGGTTCTCATAGCCTTGATAAGTGGCTCAACTAAATTCATATAGTGTTTTTGAGCATCTTTGTCAGGTAAAAGAATAGGCAAATTTTTAATAGTTGTAAGACTCAGGTTAGCTTGAACCGCTTGTTGTGTGTTCTTTTTGTAAAACTCAACTTGCCATTCGCCAATAAAATAACTATAAAGCATTTCAGGAGAAATTTTGCTTGTTCTAATAATGGCAACTGCTTGATTTGTGTTAGCCGGAACGATAGAACTATCTACCAAAGCAAACTTTCCAAGTGTTCCTGCAATGGTAAATACAATATCATTCTCCAAAATTCGAGACCTTTTAAGTAGATTATCAGTTTCCTCATCAATATGAGCAAACATAGCCTTGTTGAAACTATGGTCATCGTTAATGCTTTCGCCTTTAATGAAGTTTATACCTGAGTCCGTGAAATCTTTTCCTAATGTTGTTGGTGTTGTTCCTTTGGTGACACATTTGCAAAGATCACCAAGAAGTTTATAACGCCAATTTTGAGGTATTTGACCGTATTCTGATTGCACAAATTCAGCGTTAGCGACTGCATCAAAGTCTAAAAACCACGACTTAAAAATGGTTTTAATAGTTGCCGCTAAATTATCATTTATCAAAGAAAGGATGAGAAGAATGCCCCGTTTACCCAAAGACTGTACAGCCAGACAAATTGGTGAAGAAGCTAGAAAATTAGTTCACTATAAGATTTCAAGTATAAATTGGGAGTTCCACGAATATACAGGAACAGATCACGGAATCGATTGTGTACTTGAATTAATTGAGAATGATGAATATCATAATAAGAAAATTGAAGGACAGATTAAGGGTACACAAAAAGCTATTAAGATGGTAACAAAGAATGCATTCTCATATTCTATGGAAAAACGAACCATTAACTATGGTTTAGGTTCATCTAATGCATTTGTTTTATTTTTAGTGGATGTAATAAATGAAACTGTATATTATCTTCCGATTCAGGACTACTTTATTGCTAACTCTAAAGAATTTGACAGATTAGAAAATGATAATGAAACAATGACCATACACATTCCTTGTGACAATACTGTATGTGACGAAGACTTTGATTTACAAGAAATAGCTAAAAGTATTTATGTTGGTGGAGCAACAAGGAATCTACATAAGGCAAATTAAACTATTAATTTATAATACAAAATAGGAGAAAAATATGATTACATTGAGACAAGGTAAAGCAAAAACTATTCTTGATAATTCGATTAATAGTGCTATAACGGCAGTTGAAACATATAATCGTCCTCGTACTAAGTTCAGAATAGAAAACTATATTATATTGATGGTTATAGCCTGGACTAAGCTCTTTCACGCATATTTTCAAACAACAATAGGAGAACGATATTTTTACAAAGAAAAGAATGGAAGATATAAAAAAATTGATGGTGAGAAAAAAGCTTGGGAACTAAAAGAATGTATAAAACAATATCAAAAGAATGCTGGTAGAGACAAGCTTTCCGATGGAGTTGTTGCTAACCTTAATTTTTTTATTGGAATTAGAAACAAAATTGAACATAGATATTGGGATTCTTCAACATTAGATATTTTACTTTTTGGAGAATGCCAATCATTATTATATAACTATGAAAATTTGCTTGTTGAATTGTTTGGAAATGATTATTCACTTAATATGAGCTTAGCCTATGCATTGCAATTTTCTCAAATAAGAGCAAATGAGCAGTTGACAGCACAAAGGGAACTTCTTTCAAAGGATATGCAAGATATAAAAAAATATATTGATAAATACAAAACTGACTTACCACAAGAAGTATATGATAGTCAAGAGTATAGTATTAAATTACTACAAATACCTAAAATTAGTAATACAAAGCGTTCTGATTTGGCTGTGGAATTTGTAAATTGGAATACAATAAGTGAAGAAGATAAAGAGAATTATAATAAAGTCACAGCTATCATCAAAGATAAAATCGTAAAGCATAATGTATCAAATGCAAATATGTTGAGGCCTATAGATGTTAGAAATGCTGTAAGGGAAAAAACAGGTGTAGAAATAAGTCAAAGTAATCACACGGATTTATGGAAGGCTTTTTCAGTTAGACCACATGCGAAATCAGAGGCTAAATTTGATACAATAACTAAATATTGTATATATGATGAACCTCATAATGATTATCTTTATACATCAGAATGGGTTGATTTTATAGTAAAATTAGTGTTGAAATTTGGATTTAACAAAGAAAATATACACAACAATTGTAAAAAAACACTAAAAATCGAGGATTTTGATTAGGAGTAAACGCAATGGCAAATTTTAATGAACACGCATTGGAAATGTCAATAATGGAGTTGTTCAAAGATGAGGAGTATACCTATGTCAGTGGCGATCAGATACACAGAGAAAGGACAGAGGTTCTGCTTACGGACGACCTGAAGCAATACCTCTATAATCGGTATGCGAAAGACGGTATTACACCCAGTGAGGTGGATAGTGTCATTCTAATGCTGCGTAATATTTCTGGTACGATTTATGAAGCAAACAAAGCTGTATTTAAGTTGCTCTGCGATGGATTTATTCTTAACCGTGAGGACAGAACGCAGAAAGACCTTTATATTGAACTTATTGATTTCGACACTCCCGAAAACAATATTTTCAAGGCGGTTAATCAGTTTGAAATTGAAGGCGTAAATAATCAGTTGCGTATTCCTGATGGCATTGTGTTTGTAAATGGTATTCCTGTTGTTGTTCTTGAATTTAAGAGTGCGGTACAAGAGAATACGACCATAATGGACGCATATAAGCAGCTTACAATCCGTTACCGTAGAGATATTCCGGAGATTTTTAAATACAATGCGTTTGTTGTTATCAGTGACGGAGCAAATAATAAATACGGTTCTTTCTTCAGCCCGTATGATTTCTTCTATGCGTGGAGGAAGATAAACTCAGACGATAAAGAACTGGACGGTATCAATTCTCTTGTAACAATGATAAAAGGACTTTTCCGAAAAGACCGTTTGCTTGAAGTTATCAAAGATTTTATTTATTTTCCGGATAACTCAGATAAGGATTTGAAGATAGTGTGCCGTTATCCGCAGTTCTTTGCAGCAAATAAATTGTATGAGAATATCAAGGCTCATCTTCGCCCTGAAGGAGATGGTAAAGGTGGTACATACTTCGGAGCGACAGGCTGCGGAAAGAGTTATACGATGCTTTTCCTTACTCGTATGCTGATGAAAAGCAAATACTTTTCTTCCCCGACTATTCTCATTATCACAGACAGAACAGACCTTGACGACCAGCTTTCAAAGCAGTTTGTCGGTTCAAAAAAATATATCGGAGATGAAACTGTTGTAAGCATTGAGTCCCGTGAGAAACTTCGTGAGGAACTTCAGGGACGAGAGAGTGGCGGTGTTTATCTGACTACTATTCAGAAATTTACAGAGGATTTGCAGCTTCTTACAGACAGAACAAATGTTATTTGTATTTCTGATGAAGCACATAGAAGCCAAATCAATCTCGACCAAAAGGTTAAGATTACAGAGTCAGGTGTTCAGAAAACCTATGGCTTTGCCAAGTATCTGCACGACTCTTTACCAAATGCAACTTATGTTGGATTTACTGGAACTCCGGTTGATGGAACAATCGAAGTCTTTGGCGGTGTTGTAGACGCATATACAATGACGGAAGCTGTTAAGGACGGTATTACAGTTAATCTTGTTTACGATGGTCGTGCAGCTAAGGTTATGCTTAATCAGGACAAGGTAAGACAGATTGAAGAATATTATGCACAGTGTGAGCATGAGGGAGCAAATGAACATCAAGTAGAAGAAAGCCAGAAGGCAGTTGCCAAAATGGAAGTTATTATTGGCGACCCTGACAGACTTCGTGCTGTTGCGGAGGACTTTATCAAACATTATGAAACCCGTGTGGTAGAAGGTGCAACTGTAGCAGGCAAAGCAATGTTTGTATGTTCCAACCGAAATATAGCATACGATTTCTATAAAATAGTAAAGGAACTCAGACCGGAATGGACAGAAAAGAAGATTTGTGATGACGGGGTTGTTCTGAGTGAAAAAGATAAAAAAGAGTTGAAGCCAATGGAAAAAATCAAGTTGGTTATGACTCGTAATAAAGATGACGAAAAAGACCTCTTTGATATGCTTGGCACAAAAGAGGATAGGAAAGAATTTGACCGTCAGTTCAAAAATCCGAAGTCAAACTTTAAGATTGCCATTGTTGTAGATATGTGGCTGACTGGTTTTGATGTGCCGGAGCTTGATACGATTTACATTGACAAGCCTATTCAGCAGCATACCCTTATTCAGACGATTTCCCGTGTAAATCGTGTATGCGAGGGCAAGGATAAAGGCTTGATTGTTGACTACATAGGTATCAAAAAAAACATGAACACTGCCCTCAAGAAATATACGAATTTTGAGAGCGAAGAATTTGAAGGTGTGGAGCAGTCTATCACGATTGTAAAAGACCAGTTAGAAGTTCTTGGTCAGATGTTCCACAACTTTAATAGCAGTGATTTCTATAACGGTTCGCCTACTGAACAGCTTGCCTGCCTGAACCGTGCGGTCGAGTATGTGCAGTTGTCTGAAGAACTGGAAAGAAGATTTATGGCAGCAGTCAAGAGAATGAAACAGGCATTTAACCTTTGTAGTTCAAGTGAGAAATTCTCTGATGAAGATAAGGATTATATCCATTTTTATTGTGCAGTCCGTTCTATACTTTTCAAGTTGACAAAAGGCGACGCACCGGATATTGAGCAGATGAACGCTCGTGTCCGCAAAATGCTTGAGGGTGCAATTCAGTCTGATGGCATTGAGGAATTGTTTGAAACTGGAAAGCATATATTGGTTGATATTTTCAGTGATGAATATATGGATAAGATAAATGCTATTCAGTTGCCGAATACGAAAATCAAGATACTTCAAAGACTTCTTTCTCAGGCGATTGACGAGTTTAAGAAAGTTAATAAGATTATGGGTGTGGAATTTGCAGACAGACTCAAGAAAGTTGTTGATGAGTATAATAACCGTCGTCGTGATGAAGCGTATGCCAACGAAGTCCTTGATGATGTTGCGGAGCAGCTTGCACAGCTGTTGTCTGAACTGAAAATAGAAAAGAACTCCTTCAAGAATATGGGTATAGATTATGAGGAAAAGGCTTTCTATGATATTTTGAAAGCAGTTTCCAAGAAGTATGAGTTTGAATATCCAGACGGTAAAATGATTGAACTTTCCAAAAGGATAAAGCTGATTGTTGATGATAAGTCACGCTATATCGATTGGTCTGCCCGTGATGATATTAAGGCAAACTTGCAAGTGGATTTGATATTGCTGCTTGATGAGTTCGGCTATCCGCCAGTAACCATTGATGATGTTTACAAGGAAGTTCTTGAGCAGGCAGAGAATTTTAAGAAATATGCGAATTAAAAACTGATTGTAGTGGGAGAAATTTTCAGAAGATAGAACTTAGAAGAGGAAGGAATGGGGTTATGTCAAAATTAAATGTTGACCAAAAAACAATAAAAGATTTATTTCAGAGTAAAAAATCGGACTTTTTAATACCAGATTATCAAAGACCTTATGCTTGGGGCGAAGCTGAATGCAGAACGCTTTGGGACGATATATTTTCATTTGCTATTCCTGATGAAGGAAAGACAGAATTTGATAGTAATAGCGAGTATTTCCTCGGTCCGATTGTAACTTTCAGAAATGAGGATAAATTAGAGGTTATTGATGGACAGCAGAGATTGACGACTCTTATGTTGCTTTTAAGAGCGTTCTATTCTAAGTTCGGTCATATGCAGGACAAGGCTTCTATATCAACAAAGCAGAATATTGAAAAGTGTTTATGGAAAACTGATGAATTTGGCGAGCCTGATATGTCACAGCTCAAGATAGATTCTGAGGTTGCTACTGATAATGATAAAGAAGAATTTCTTGAAATATTAAGAACAGGAATTGTCAATAAAGAAATGAAAAGCAAATATGCTTGCAACTTCAGATTCTTTCAGAATAATATTGATGAATTTTTGTCCAAATTCCTACTTACTTTGCTTATTTACCTACCCGTATTATGAATAACTGTATTCTCCTTCCGATTGAAGCTGAGTCGCAGGATACAGCGTTGCGTATTTTTTCAACGCTTAATGATAGAGGAAAGCCGCTGTCTGATGCGGATATTTTTAAGGCACAGTTTTATAAGCATTTTTCTAAATTGGGTAAAAAAGAAGAATTTATTGCTCAATGGAAACAGCTCGAAGAACTTTGTGAGAGAATATTCCATCCGATTTCTGGTACACCGATGGACGAATTGTTTACACGATATATGTATTTTGTCCGTGCAAAAATGGGGATTGTATCATCTACAACAGAAGCTTTAAGAAAATTTTATGAGAAAAATTCTTATGCCCTTTTGAAAGACACTAATACATTAACGAAATTGATTGTATTGGTTGAATTTTGGGAAGATGTTTCCAATCAAGATACCGAAAGATTTTCAAATAGAGTTTTGAAGCAATTTTTTGTGTTGAACTATGCTCCAAACGGAATGTGGACATATTTTGTATCCGTATATTTTATGCAAAATAAAGATGATGAAGGTTTGCTTGATGATGAGAAGTTCTATACATTCTTGCAAAAGATAACTGGATTTATATGGACGTATGCTATTACAAATCCGGGCGTAAATGCACTTAGAACTCCAGTGTATGCTGAGATGGTAAATATCGTAAATGATAAGCCTGTTGAATTTTCAAAATACAAGTTCGATGCGGATACTATAAGAAGTATGTTTGATAATTTCAGCTTCAATAATGCACGTCCAATTACAAAAGCAATGATAGCTTGGTGGACATATCAGAATGATAAACAGCCACTACTTTCACTGGAAACTACTTTTGAGATTGAACATATTTATGCTCGGAATAGAAACGAGAAAGAAAATTCATTAACAGATTCTCGAAATGTAGAGTCATTGGGCAATAAAGCATTACTTGAGAAAAGAATCAACATTCGTGCTTCTGATTATCGTTTTGCTGATAAGAAGAAGTATTATGAGGGATTTACAAACAGTAAAGGTCAGGTGAAAGAGGGAACAGGTGTTGTTGAACTTCTTGACCTAACGGCTACATCGGCTGATTTTACCGAGAAAGATATTATTGACCGATATAAAAAGATGATTGATTGCTTTATCAATTACTTACAGAAGAATGGCTTGCTAAAATAAGAGCATAGAATGCGAAAAATATATTTTATTTGGAAAGGTACAGGGAATTTACTTGGAAAATAATAAAGCTGTTTTATTTGAATTAAATATAGAAAATGATAGATGTATATTCCCAAACACAATATCAAATGCAATCATTGATGCCAATGAAGAACTGAAAGATTTGGAAGGTAAACTAACTGAAACACTTGAAACCATAAGGCTGTTGACTCCGGAATGTGATAAGTTGGATTATGTATTGTCTGCAAGTTCAGATTCACTATGTGGAATAATTGACATTTTCTTGTGGGTAAACCAGTAGAGTCTCCATTAGGTGATATAACAGATAAATGGTTTGCAAATAGGACAATAGGCTTTGCAAAAATATGCGGATATACGGGGGACAAAAATTCCTTATCTTCAGCAATAAAATTTTTGGAAAGGAAATTTAAAATACCATATGACCAAAGTGTTGGTGGAGGAATATTTCGTGAGTTGATTGATTTGACTCCATCAAACCATCATTTTAAATCGTTGGGACATAATCCAACACTTTTAGGTTTGCTTTTTTCCATCCTTAATCAGTTTACAAATACTTCAGATTTCGTATCAAATGGAGAATTGATTTCGTTAAATAATTCAGATGGGAAATTTGAACTTCAAGGAAAAAACATACCAAGTAAACTATTTTGCGGTATTGCAAATTGGATTGGTCATTTGATTTCAGATGTATCTGGTTCGTCAAGTAGTAAAGGCAGAGGAATGGGAATGCCATCTCCAATATGGGCTTGGAGTAATGATGTAATTGCAATTATAGCAAAACTAAATATTCCGGTGACTGAATTTGATAAATTCGTAAATGAACTTGCTTTGAAGTTATTTGAAAAGGGATACGATGTAAGATTTCAAACTACTCAGGCAATACCTGTTTTTATCAATGAAATGGTCGTAAGATTTTTATATTCAATAAGACGTCTGATTGGGTATTATATATTTGTACCGAAAAAAGATAGAAGCTGGGTGTTACTTTGGAAATCGTGCGAACCATTTTCAAATGCAACTGTAAAACGTATGCTGACAGTTGCACATGGGACATTTTGTATAATAGATATTGGCGATGCAACAATTAGAGAATTTGAAAAAGGAATAGAAAGTTTCAATGTTGTTGAATTTTTTATGCTACTGAATATAGGAAGCAAAACGAGGAATACAGCGTACTAAAGCAAATATTGAAGCAATATTCATGAAAAGAGAAATAGAGATTATAAATGCTGTTGAAGAAGCACTATTATATAGCTATAAATAGATAGTTTCAAGGGGAAATATATGTTTAGGTAATATTTATTTGATTATTATCCTAATATAACTTATCAATTGTTAAATAAGCTAATGTTTCATAATATTGTTGATATTAAAAAATGATTTTTGAATTTGTGAAAAATGCAAATTATTGTACTTTTTCCTTATTTAACATTTGTTTGATAATCAGTATAATGTATAATAGTAGTCAGCAGATACTAACATTAGTATCTGCTTTACTTAAAAGTAAAGGTTAGCAATAGCTAACTAACAAAATTCTTTTTTATCAAATATTACTTTGGCTAATTTAATATATATAACTACTAGGAAACCTTGAGAAAACTTCATTTAATGTCATTTATATTATAAAGATTATTTTCCATAGAATATACAAGGTTATGAAGTTGATGGGCTGAATGTATATAATCATTATGTTTATGAAGTTCCAATTGAACATTAACCGGTAAAGATAAAAAGTATTTTCTTGTACTATTACTGTTTTGTATCAAACTTTGCAAATTATCATACTTCAAAATAACCACCTCAGTAATTATTATAGATATGAAGTGTCATAAAATGCGTATATACCTTAGATTATTTTAATTATAATCTAGAACAGAGAGGGGAATGTCATTGATATATTGTGGTGGAGAAATTCAAGTAGAGTAAGATTTACCTGTACAGAAAATAAACCGGAATTATATTCTAATCCAAAGAAACATTTTCTATCCTTTATAAAAGGTTGTGTAATGTTTGTTATAGTGGCTATTATTGACGGATTGTTACTTACAATTATCTAGAAAAGTGATAGTCTTGAGTTATAACTACCCATAAAAAATACTATATATAAATATCAAATTAATTATTGACAATGTGTTAATAAGAATTATAATATATGTATGAAATAACATATAGATATATCATTTTAGTGATAAGGGTATATTTGAAATTAATTTTAGGAGTGATAAATTATGTTAAAGGACAAAGTAGCAGTTGTTACAGGTGGTACAAGAGGTATAGGTTACGCAACTGTTAAAAAGTTCCTAGAAAATGGTGCAAAAGTTGTACTGTTTGGTTCAAGACAGGAAACAGTAGAAAAAGCTGTTACTTCTCTAAAAGCAGAAAATTCAGCTTGGGAAGTTAGCGGTGTTTGGCCAAATCTAAAGGATGTAAAAGCTGTTGAAACAGAGATCAACAGTATCAAAGAGAAGTATGGCAAAATTGATATTCTGGTTAATAATGCCGGTGTGTCAGATAGTACACCACTTGATAAATACACATCAGAGCAATTTGCAAACATTATGCAGTTAAATGTTAATTCAATTATGAATGGTATTTTGCCTACTGTAAAAATAATGAAAGAACAAGGATATGGTTGTATCCTAAATACAAGTTCAATGGTTAGCCTTTGTGGTCAGCGTTCCGGTATTGGTTATCCAACCAGTAAATCAGCAGTTAATGGTTTAACATGGTCATTAGCCAGAGAACTTGGACCTTTTAATATTAGAGTAAATGCAGTTGCTCCGGGTATTACAAATACTGATATGGTGGCTTCATTACCAAAAGAAATGATTGAACCATTAAAGGCAGCAATTCCACTTCGTAGAGTAGGTGAACCGGAAGATATTGCAAATGCTTTCTTGTTCCTAGCAAGTGATATGGCTTCATATGTAACCGGTGAAATTTTATCAGTAGATGGAGCTATGAGAACTTAATAAATTTTAAATAGTAAAAATTTAGCCTGAGAAGATACATTTAAGTATTTCCTCAGGCTTTTGCTATGCCTATTTAATTTTAAAATTGATTTCCTTGTTATTCCTCAATAATAGGAATTATCATATTTTCAAAGGAATTTCTCATTTTTGGGTGACGAATAAGAAAATGGATTGAAGGAGTTTTATTTTTTGAAACCAATACATACTTACCTTGATGTATATAAATTTGAATATTTCTAAAAGGAAATTTATGATTTTCTATTGCCCTGTAATTAGCATTATTCTTTTCAAATTCTTTAATCAGTTGTAAATGTTCTTGATAATCTTCCCATGTGTAATAAATATCTTTTTCAAAGAACATACCTGAAAGTGGTAATGCAATAGGAAACTTCTCAAATTCATCTTTTGATAGGATTGGAATTTCTTCTGTAATGCAACTATGTTGCAAAATAGCATTTATCATTTCTTTTTGTAAAGAAACATAATCCATAATTTTATTCTGCATTTCTTTATCAACATTATTATTGTTCAAGATACTTGACAACAATTTATCCGAAATTGTATGTAACGATAATGAAGACAAAATACAGTAACGATTTCCTTTTACTTTAGAGTCTGAATATAAGAACTTTTCATATTCTTTATGTGAGTACTTGCTGTACACTTTCATTAATGGGGTAGCTTTGGAAAGTAAGCATTTTGCATATTCCTTGTAGTGAGCAACTTCATTTTTATTTTTTGTAAGGTAATACTTACCCTTATTATGGTAACCGGTAATTGCCTCACCAACTAAAGCAACAGTACCTGATACCTTGATTAAATGAGAAAAAGCACCTTCTGTTTGTCCTTTTAAGTAGTATGAAGATATTTGTCCTGTCATATACATAGGTATCCAACTTTCTAAACCAAGCATCATATCTTCAAATGAACGGTCTATATTATGAATTTGATTAAAGTGAAGTCCTTTCTTTAGCATCAATGCCATACCAAACATCCATTTTTTTGGGAACTCAGGGTCTTTGGCCATTTCATTCATTGGCATATCACTGTACATAGTTACAGGCTCTTTAGATTTAGATAATACAGTAGCTTTTAGAAATTCAAGTTCACTTTCCATCATTTCTTTTAATCCATAGTAACTTTTTGAAGTAGGTAGCTGAAATGGTACAGTAGGCACTTTTAATTTGTCAAAATTAATTGCTCTTATGTATTCATCTAAATTAAATTCATCAATTTTCTCAAGAAAACCTGATATATCATCTTTCTTTACTTTTACTGAATCGTTATCAGAAAGCCACTTTGCAAGTAATAAAGTATAATTATTAGGATTGTTTAACTTTGAACTGTCACAATTAATTAGTTTGGAAACTTGAATTTTATCTGAGTTACTATTATATCTACGAACAATAAAACCTACTACATTGTTTATGAATTCTTGTGGATTAGCTGGTTGTCTTTGTCCATTCTTAATTCTCGAAATATATGATGGATCAAAATTCATAAACTTTGATAATTCAGATATATTTACCGATAAAGTGTTAAGTAAAATATTGAAATTAGATTGCAAGTTTTTTGTATCAATAACAGTATTTTTAACCAAAGGTAAAAATTCACTTGTTACCGACTCAATAGTAAGAGATTTAATATCCTTAATCTTACTGATTTCAACTATGCCTTTAACTAAATTTGTGAAATTATCAGAATTAGATTCCGGTACTCTGTCACCTGATTTATATCTGCTAATCGTTGCAGTAGAAAGGCCTGAAGTATCAGATAAATCTTTAGCAGTACAATCAAGTAATTCTAAATATTCAATAAGTTTGTCCTTAAATTCCATATTGCTACTTCCTTTAATTTTATATATTTATTATACAACTATAATACTTATATTCAATACCCTAGTTTCCATTTTGTCAATGCCTATTTGGAAATAATTCTATTACTTATAAATATATTTGTTATAATCTAATTAAAGATAACATATTTATTGATTATTTATTTAAGAAGTTACTTTCAATTTGTTTATCATATGAATATTTTTGATATTCTAAAGATAAAAAATTGAAATAATCAATATTATTTTTAAAGAAAGGCAGGAATTTATTATGAAAAAAACTTTTAAGACAAAATGGTTAGCTATGTTTTTATCTTTGCTAATGGTTACATCATTAGTGCCTATGTCCGTTTATGCAGAAGATAATGATGATCATTCTGTTAGGAACATTGACATTACAAATGTAACCTTTGATTACAAAGCAGGAATGTCACCGGTTGCAACTGCTAAGATAGCTAACAGTGATGCTCACTATGAAATTGAGTGGGAGTGCTGGAGTGAAATAAGAGAAATAGATGAAACGACATCTTGTTCTGCGGCTTATTGGTACTCAAATCCTTCTTATATGCAATTCCTTAAGGAAGATGAAAAGATTTACAACTTTAAAGACAAAATACAGTATTATTATTCAATACAGTTTAGAGCAAAAGACGGGTACACATTTCCTTCTGAAAATGAAATTTCCGTGACTATTAATGGTGAAAAGATTTCCTCGGAATATTATGATATTTATGATAGTAATATATTTGGCGTAAGTGATTTTAAAGATATTAGACTTGCCCAAATTAGTAAAGTAGGAATTGGTGGAACAACTCTTTCATATCAAGTTGGTGATACACCAAAAGCAACTTCTTTTAAAAACTATGATAACTATTATGATTACAATATTGAATATGAATATTGGGAAGAGATGGAAAGTAAAGATGATGGTTCAGTTGTACCGGTAGCCTATTGGTATTCTGATGAAGAAAAAAATAATGCTTTGCCTGATGATAAAAAGATAACTAAATTTGAAGAGGGCAAGACATATATGTACAGTATAGCCCTGAAAACTAATAACGGTCGTACATTTGCAGGTTCATCAAATTTCACATTTGTATTTGACGGTAATGTTATAAAGCCGGAAAATTATACTATTGGTGAAGACAACACAACTTTATTTGCATTTGCTCTAAAAACAATTAAACCTGTTAAGATAAAGTATATTGATAAGATTGAAGTCAATAATGCAAAGTTAAGCTTTAATGTTGGGGATAAACCTGTATTTACAGGTGAAGTTCCTAGTGATGCACCTTATTATATTGATAATGAAGGTTGGTTCACATATAAGGGTGGTATTACTTCTTCTGAATATTGGAACGGTAGATATGGTGATTTTGAAGGTAGTTGGGGTAAGTTAATAACTTCTTTTGAAGCTAACACTAAGTACAGCTATAATGTCTATGTAAAATTAACTGATGAAGGCTATAATTCAGGTTATCGCTTTAATGAAAATACAAATATTGTTGTTAATGGTGTTACCTATAAATTTAATAATGAAACAACAAGTCTAGGTTTAAATGGCGAAACCATATGGTATTATAACCTACTTGATATGACACCTAATAATGATAATCCTTGTATCAATGGTCATACAAAAGTAAGAACTGTAACAAAAGCTACAATCAATAAGAACGGCAAAATAGTAACTACTTGTTCAGTATGCAAAAAGACACTTTCAACAGCGATTATTCCTAAAATATCAAGTATTAAACTTTCAAGTAATACCTTTACTTATAACGGTAAAACTATCAAACCGTCAGTTATAATTAAAGATTCTAAGGGTAAGAAAATCAATAATTCTAATTATACTGTTGCATACAGTAAAGGTCTTAAAAATGTTGGTAATTACAAGGTTACAATAAAGTTTAAAGGTAATTATAGTGGAACAGTTAACAAAACTTTTACTATTATTCCTAAATCAACAACCTTAACTAATTTATCTTCAAGTAAAAGGAAAGTAAAAGTTAAGTGGAAAAAGCAAGTTTCTCAAACTAACGGTTATCAGTTGCAATATAGTTTGAACTCTAACTTTAAGAGTGCAAAATTATTAAATGTAACTAATAATAAAGTAACTACTAAATTAATTTCTAATTTGAAATCTAAGAAGAAGTATTATGTTCGTATTAGAACTTACAAGAATGTTAAAGTCAACGGTAAGTCAACAAAGCTTTATTCTAAATGGAGCAAATCCTTAAATGTGAAAGTTAAATAATTTACTTAAGTCACCTATCATGTTGGTAGGTGACTTATTTATATAGATAAATTTGACAACGAAATATATTTATTATATACTATCCTCATAAACTATTTGGAGGGTGTTATGAAAAGGACATTATCAATTTTACTATCAATTATAACTTTGCTAAGTGTGTTCATTTTACCAACCAGTGTAAGTGCTGATGAAAATTTTGATGAAGTTGACACTAAGAATGCTATTGCAGTAACTGTTAATGAAACACAGTACAAAGAGAGTGATTTAACTTTCACTAAAGAAGAACCTATGAGGACTTATAAGATTACTGCTGAAGAAGCCGGTGTTTACAGATTTTATGCTAACTCATCAGAAATTGTGGGTATGAAAGCATATTTGTTTAAACCTAATAATCTAAATCCTACTGAATATATAAAGTCTAGTTCACTTAATAAAGAAACCAGAAACGGTGGATTTGATATTACATATTATCTGGCAAAAAATGAAACTGTTTATCTTAAAGTAGCACTTAGAGATGTTTATTATTATGCCGGAAGAAAATTTGATTTTGTAATTGGTAAGAAAAAAGACTTAATAGCCAAAAATGGTTGCATTTATGAAAGTAGATTTGACAGATATTTTGTTGTTGATAATTATATAAATAAGTATCAAAGTCTTACTATTGAGAATAAAATTAATAATTTACCTGTAGCAGGTGTAGATGAGGATGCCTTTAGAAATTGTAGATTTATTACATCAGTAAATATTCCTTCAGAATGTAAAACATTGCAAACCTACTGCTTTGATGGTTGTTATAACTTGAAATCTGTTAAACTTGCAGAAGGTGTAGAAGAATTAAAATATTATGCATTTCAAGGTACACAGATTGAAACTATTTATCTACCAAAGTCTATTGAATCACCGGATGCCTTAGAAGCTATGCTTAACTTAAAGACTATTACAGTTGCTAAGGATAATCCTTATTATACAGCAGTTAATGGTGTGCTTTTCACTAAAGATAAAAAGAAACTTGTTCGTTATCCTGCTCGTGGACCAAGAACTTATACTATTCCTAACGGTGTAGAAACTGTTTGTGACTCAGCTTTTAAAGATAGTTATGTTGAAAAGGTTTATTTTCCAAATACAGTGAAAAATATGATTGGTGATGTTTTTCATTATTGTGAAAGGCTTAAATATGTTAAACTAAATGAGGGTATTACTTCTATTGGTTCTTCTGCTTTTCAGGGTTGTGAAAGTTTAAGTTATATTAATATTCCATCAACTGTAAAAGATATTGGACTTTGTGCAATTAATGATGCAGGGATTAGAAGTATTGAAATTCCTGAAAATGTATTTAAAATCGACGGTTACAGTATATATAACTGTAAATATTTAGATGCTATTGTGTTTAAAGGTAAAAGAACAGAAATTTCTACTGATGCTTTCAGAAAGATAGATGTAAAAACTGTTTATGGACCTAAAGGTTCTACTGCTGAAAAATATGCTGAAGAAAAGGGCATTAATTTTGTTTCTACAACACTTGAAGATGGGGAAAAATGCACTAAGCATCATTATATAGAGACTGAATGTACAAAAATTCCTGATTGTATGAACTACGGTATATTTAAAACTAAATGTGCTATTTGTGGCAAAGCAGGTTCTAATAAAAAAGAACCATCATTAAATCATAATTTTGCAGATGAGGTTTGTAAATTTTGTGGCGTATCAACTACTAAATATGTAAATGTTGATTTTAATAAAACATACAGTGAAGTTGTTCCTATACCCGTTTCATCATTAGTAATTGAAAGGGATATAATCTTCAATGTTAATAAAGATGGTAAGTATTTCTTTAATATCAGTAACTTAAGTGATAAAGTCCTAATTGACGCAACAATTATGAAAAATGATATTAGAAATATCCATTATGTAACAGAATGTGCCAATAAGAGTTTCAAGAAATCATATATGTTGAGTAAAGGTGACCAATTAAAACTTAGAATTAGAGGATTGAATAGTACAGGTGAATATTATAATCAAAGCACCTATAAATACTATGAACCAATTAAGTTTAATTACAAAATTACTTGTGACCATATTTATAAGAATACAGTTGTAAAACCTACTTATGTTTCAGGTGGCTATACACTACATAAATGTTCTACTTGTGGATATAGTTATAAAGATAAGAAAACTGCTAAACTAAAGTTACAAAAACCAAACGGCTTAACTGTAAAAGGTGGTAAAAAGTCATTAACTGTTAGTTATAAGAAGGTTGCTAAGGCTACCGGTTATCAAATTCAGTATAGCCTATACAGTAATTTTAAATCAGTTAAAACTATAAAATTAACAAAGAACAGTATAACTAAAAAAACTATTACAAAACTTAAAAGAAATAAAAAGTATTTTGTAAGAATTCGTTCGTATGTAGTACAGAATAAAAAAACTACTTATTCTTCTTGGACTAAATCTAAAAAAGCTAAAACAAAATAATGAACAACCGATAAAACAGTAAATATCCACCGGCTTAGCCGGTGGCTTTTCTTTTAACGCCTTAAAGGCTATGTTACTAGCTTCGTCTAAAGAC
>NZ_JBBMEY010000022.1:0-30709 GCF_040096285.1 Ruminococcoides intestinihominis
ACTAAAAGAATTCATTCATCTATTAATTATCTTTCACCTTGTGATTTTGAGAAGTCACTTCACACCGATTAGCAATGTAAATATCCCCCTCTTTTTTACTTTTTTTATATCAAATTATTGACAAAGTCCCAATCTCCAATTCTTCCAGGGGCAGGGGCAAGGGCGGGGGCGTCCATCTCGCAAACAATACGAAGTTCACCCTGTCGGGCAGCGCCGTGATTCAAAATTGCACGGCAACAAATTCCGCCAACTCCGGCGAAGCCTACGGCGGCGGCGTAAGCGCCGCTTGTGTGAAGAAGATCACCTTGGCGGACAGTGCGCGCATTGTCGGCTGTACTGCGGCAAACGGAAGCGGACTATACATCACCGGCTCTCAGGTACCTGGCTATGGGATTCTTCACGCCAACAGCGGCTCGGTTGACGGCGACGTCGTGCTGGGAGATACAGAAGACGGTCCCAGTACCATTACAGGCTCCGGCGGGACTGTGTTCAATGGCAAAGTGACTGTTACCCCTGGCAGCATCATCGAAAGCGGCACATTCAACGGCGAGGTCATCAACAACGGAACCATCACCGGCGGCGTCTTTAACAACACAGTCTCCGGCAGCGGTACCATCACTGGCGGCACATTTAACACCCCGATGACCGGCAGCGGCACGGAGACAGACCCCTATCAAATCAGCACCGCCGACCAGTTGAAGCTGTTCCGGGATAAGGTGAACGATGCAAAAACCGAAGAAGAAACCAAAATCTGCGCCGTGCTGACATCAGCCATTGATTTGAATAACGAACCGTGGACGCCAATCGGAAACTATACCGAAGGAAATCAGATTTACTACGAGGGCACATTTGACGGCGGCGGCCACACCATTTCCGGCCTGAACGTTACGGGCAACTTCAGGTATGCCAGTCTGTTCGGTGCTGTAAAAGGCGGCACGATTAAAAACCTGACAGTGGCAGGTAACGTATCCCATAATTATTATTCTACGAGTCTAGACTGTCACGTCGGTGGCATTGTGGGCGGCGCTTTGGATGCTGCAACGATTGAAAATTGCAGCAACAATTGCAGCGTTACTGGCAGCAGTCGCAATTATATTGGCGGTATTGCTGGCAGTAATATTGACAATGCGAGAATCATCGACTGCTATAATGTTGGCACAATTACCGGCAGAATTCATGAAACTGGCGGTGTTACGGGGCTTAACATGAGCACGATCTCCAATTGCTACAATGTTGGAACGATTAAAACACTCTATAATAGTGATGCTGTTGGCGAAATCGTTGGCCGTAATAATGGCACTGTAGAAAACTGCTACTATCTTGCCGGTACGAACCTGAACGCAGTTGGCCAAAACAATAGTAATGGCAACATTACAAAAACAGAGTCCAAAACCGCCGCAAACTTCGCCAACGACACGGTGCTGGCGCTGCTCAAGGCTGGCGAACGCGACAACAATGCTGACCCGTGGGCAGACGAATGCAAGTATTTGAATGCAGTGGGCAAGACCCTGCCCGTGTTCAATGGACAGGGCGACGCCCATGACCATCAGAGCAACGACTGGAAATCCAACGAAACGGAACACTGGCAGGTCTGCACCTGCGGCGCGGTGTTTCATAAGGCGGAACACTCCGGCGGCAAAGCGACCTGCACCGAAAAAGCAAAATGCGCAGTTTGCGGTGCGGAATATGGCGATGTTCTGGGACATGATTTTACTACCAGTTGGACACATGATGATAACGAGCACTGGAAGCAGTGTTCCCGTTGCGATATAAAGGATGACGTAAGCCCTCATACTTGGAACAACGGTACGATAACAACAGCGCCTACCTGCACAAAAGCGGGCAAAAAGACATATAGCTGCACCAAGTGCGACGCAACAAAAATAGAGCCGATTCCAGCTACGGGCCATAGCTGGAAGTCCGATTGGACGTCCGATGCAACGCATCACTGGCATGAATGTGCCAATGAAAACTGCGATGTGACGGATAACGCGGGAAAGGATGGCTATGCGGAGCACTCCGGCGGTACGGCAACCTGCACCGAAAAAGCCGTTTGCACCCATTGCGGCCAGTCTTACGGCGAAACCAACCCCGTCAATCATACCGGCACGGAACAGTGGACACAGACAACCACTACCCACGAGAAAAAATGGAACTGCTGCAATACCGTAAGTGTACCGAATGAAAATCACGAATGGGCAGACGGCGTGTGCAGCGAGTGCGGATATGTGTGTCTGCATGAAGATACAGATAAAAACCATATCTGCGATATTTGCGGCAAGACCATTTCCGACCACAAAGACGCAGATAACAATCACCTCTGCGACTACTGCGGTGAAAAAATCAGCAATCACACCGGTGGCAAAGCAACCTGCATAGCTAAGGCGGTCTGTGAGATTTGCAAAGAAAGCTACGGCAGCCTTGACCCGAACAACCACACCGACCTGAAACACATTGACGCAAAGGCTGCCACCGCTGCAGAAGAAGGCAACATCGAGTATTGGTATTGCTCCGGTTGCAAGAAGTATTACAAGGACGCCAAAGCAACACAGGAAATCACCGAGGCTCAAATCGTAACGGCGAAGCTGCCAAGTGATAACAACGGTAGCAACAATAAACCGGGTAACAATGCAACTACTTCGCCTCAGACCGGCGACAACAGCAATCTTGCCTTATGGATCGCACTGCTGTTTATCAGCGGCGGTGCAGTAACCGCAACAACCGTTTATGGCAGAAAGAAAAAGCATAGCGTAAAGTAAAATCAAATATTTAACCCAAGGGTGGCTGTCGGAAACGGCAGCCGCTTTTTCCCACTTTTCCTGCAACACAGTATGTCAAAATGTGTGTGTTAAAATATTGGTACTTTCCTTGAAAATTACGATTTGTCTGGAAAAGAAGTTTACACATTTACACAATCAACTGCTATGGATAATGAGCATTTTGAAAATTCAATGAAATTTGTTAAGCAATCTGCAAAAATGCAACTGTACATGATGGTCTGTATGTAAATGCAAGTGAAACTAATGAAATTATCTCATATCTAAATAAGAATGGTTTTGTAAAATAATCTATAATCAAATAATTTTCATATCCACAGTAATACTTTTGTTACTGTGGATTTTTGCTTTTAGATATTCGACAAAGTAAATACATTATGCTAAAATAAGTTTATAAATTATAAGGGGAGCAGATGTATTATGAAGTCTGGAATTGCATATTATCATCTTCCAGGGTTATTTGAATTTTATGAGTTTTACAAGGTGTTTTTGCCACTATATCGTGAACATAGGGAATATTTCTATGATTGGTGTGAGATAGGCTCAATTTATGGTGCACCAAAAGGTTGCATTTGGAGTGGAGGTAGAATCAGTTTAGGTGAACATAATCAACAAGATGTTTTAAAGTTAATGAATAAATACGGTATTTCTGCAAGGTTAACTTTTAGCAATTCACTAATAAAACAAGAGCATTTAACTGACAAGAAATGTAATGAATTGTGCAAGTTATTTAATGACAACAATAAGGTGACCAATGGTGTAATTGTTCATTCTGACTTGTTGGTTGATTATATAAAAAGCTATTATCCAAATCTTTACCTAGTATCTTCAACTACCAAGGTACTAACAGAATTTAATCAATTAGTAGATGAGATAAATCTTAAAGATTTCAAATATGTTGTTCCAGATTTTCGCCTAAATAAAAGCTTTGATAAACTAGAAACATTAACTCAACCGCAAAAGAATAAATTAGAATTTCTGTGTAATGAATGTTGTTTCTATGGTTGCTATGATAGAAAGAATTGCTATGAAACTGTAAGTAAGCAAATACTAGGTTATGATTGTCCTGACCATATCTGTGTAGCACCTGATTCACAAAATGGCTATAGCTTTTCAAAAACAATGACTAATCCAGCATTTATAGGTGTTGATAATATCAAGGATGTTTATATGCCAATGGGTTTTTCTAATTTTAAAATAGAAGGCCGTTCTTTGGGAAGTGCATTGATTCTCGAATTTCTCTTGTACTATATGACAAAACCAGAATATCATATCCATGTTAGAGAAAAAATCTACCTTGATAATATGCTGGACTTATTCTAATAATTACTATAGATTTTTATAATTTTCGTGATATAATAGTTTTGTACTTATTTTGATATATAGACAATACAAATTAAGGAGAAGTTATGAAAGATATTATTTTTCTTATTGTGTTGTTTATTGCTAATGTTATACAAGCAATTACTGGATTTGCCGGTACTGTTCTTGCTATGCCTGCATCTATGTTTTTGCTTGGTGTTGATAATGCCAAGGTTGTACCTACTGTGATGGCATTATTATCTGGATTGTTAATTGCTATTTCCAGTTATAAGAGGATTAATAAAAAAGAACTGCTGAAAATTTGTGTTTTTATGCTCATAGGTATGGCAGTTGGAATATTATTATGCAAAGTTATTTCATCAAATTCATTGCTTATTATCTATGGAATAATCATTATTGTTATTGCTGGAAAAAATCTGTTATTTCATAAGGAACATAAACTACCACAAGCATTTCTAATTGCAATTCTAATTATAGCTGGCATAATTCATGGTATGTTTGTGTCTGGTGGAGCATTGCTTGTGGTATATGCAACACAGGTACTAAAAGATAAAGAGGAATTTCGTGCTACGGTTGCTCCGGTATGGATTGTACTTAATTCAATTCTTCTAGTATCTCAAATACAAGCTCACGCTTTTAATTATGATAACATAAAATTAATTTTACTAAGTATAATTCCACTAATCGTTGCTACGTGGATTGGTAAAAAACTTTTAAAGAGAGTTTCACAGAAGGTATTTCTCAATTTGACATACATCTTGCTAATTATATCAGGTATTTCATTGATAGTATAAAGGAGATATTGTGGCTATTACAATAAGAATGATAACAAAGCTAGTAGAACATTTAGATATGAAATTAGTTGCTGGTGAGAATGGACTTGATAGAGAAGTCACTTGGACTCATATGGTCGATAGTGATATTATTTCAGTTTTTCTACAGGGACAAGAACTAGTTTTCACAACAGGCATTGGCTTAAATGAAGACTAATCACTATTTGAACTTGTAAAAGATGTGTACCATAAAGGTGCGAGTGGTATAGTTATTAATATTGGACCATATGTTAAATCTATCGACCAGGATATTATTGACTTTGCAAATGAAAATGATTTTCCTGTGTTTGAAGTTCCATGGTCTGTACATATGGCTGAGATTATGAGAATTATATGCTTTGAAATAACCAAACAACAGCAAAACAGAATTTAGATTAGTGCTGCCTTAAGTAATGCTTTTTTGTGTCCAATACAAGAAGATTTATATGTTCCTATATTAATGAAAAAAGGGTATTTACCTAACAATTCATATGTAGTATCTATTATATATGTCAAAACGGAAAACATAGAAATTGAAGACAACCGTAGGGAGTCCATTGTTTCTCAATTAAGTGGATATATAAGGTGGAATTATAAAAATATTCTTACTTCCGTTCAGGATAAATATATATCTTTAGTATTTTGTAATTATAGTGATATTGAGTGTGATGAAATATCTAAAAATGTATTCAATAAATCATGTACTTGGTTATATACCTCAACAACAAGGTCTTTATGATGACTTTACTCTCAATAGATTCTTGTGGTATATGTCAGCACTTAAAGGCCTTAAGAAAAAAGAAGCAAAAGACAAAATCACTTCACTTCTTGATACTGTTAATTTAACCGATTCAGCACACAAAAAGCTAGGTGGTTTTTCCGGTGGTATGAAACAAAGAGCATTGATTGCTCAAGCGTTACTTAATGACCCAAAGATTCTGATTCTTGATGAACCTACTGCCGGTCTTGACCCAAAGGAAAGAATTAGAATCCGTAACTTTATTAGTGAAATAGCTGAAGATAAAATCGTTTTGATTTCAACTCATGTGGTATCTGACATTGAATTTATTGCCAAGGAAATTATCCTACTAAAGCAAGGTAAACTTGTGTCACATGATACTTGTCCAAACCTTGTAAGTGAAATTGAAAACAAGGTGGTTGAAGTTGAAATTGATAGGGAAGAACTAAAGTATTATCAAGATAATTACAGAGTTTCTAACCTATATCATAATGGTGGAAAGATTGTTGTTAGATTAGTGACAGATAACCCTCCTGAAAATCACTATTCTAAAATTGTAAAACCAACCCTTGAAGACCTATACCTTTATGTCTTTGAACAGGGATTGTAATAAAATTACTTATAACTAGATTTTTATAATAAACACCTTCCTAAAAACCACAGCATCATATGGTTGTGGTTTTTTGCTAGTTAATAATTTCTTAAAAGTATAATTTCTTAACTTTCTTGAAATAAATCGTATAATCTGTTATATTAAAGTAGGGGTGAATTAATGCTAAAAATTGCAGTTGTGGATGACGATATGGTATTTGTAAATAAGTTGTCCAATATTATAGCTAAGACTTGTAATCAGTCAAAAATGGAATATACATTACAGAAATATTCAAACGGTATGGATATTTTATCTAACTATTCACAGTTTCATTTAATTTTTCTTGATATTGAAATGCCTTTCTGTAATGGTATTGAAACTGCTGAAAAAATAAATAAATTAAAAGGTAATTCTCAAGTACCTTTATTTGTATTTGTTACAAGTCATGATGAACTTGTTTTTGAAGCACTAAAAAGTTATCCTTATACTTTTATCAGAAAAAGCAGTATGGAAACTGATGTAGCTGAATGTATAAAACATATTAATGATTCTTTAAGAATAGATGACAATACTATCTTTTTACATGCAGGTAGAAAAGATGTAGCTGTTAATGTTGATGATATTATTTTCCTGGATAAAATTAATAATTATGTGATTTTCCATACTGAAAACGGTGATTATAAAGTAAGAAGTAATATTAATAAAGAATTCAAAAAGATTTGTGATTACGGGTTTGTTAGACCACACATTGGTTATGTTGTTAATAATAATTATATTCAATACATAGCCAGTGACAGTATTTTATTAAAAAACAATGTTAGTGTTCCTCTTAACAAGAAATACAAAGAAGCAGTGAAAACTGAATTTTTTAACTGGATAGGTGATAGGGATGTTTAATTATGTTTTTGAAATAACCGTTAATTTATTACAGTCTATTTATTTTGTGGGATTCTTTCTGTTATTCTTAGGTGGTAAGTTTTCAACAAGAAATAATATAATTCTTTTATCAATATTTATTGCACTTAATTTTGCAGTTCTAACATATTTTACATACAATCACCCTAACATTGTTATGCTTGATATGTTTATAGGAATTATATTATATGAAATATATTGTATTACTTGCCTTAAAGGTGAATTGGCAATTAAGCTAATACTTCCATTTATAGTATCGTTAATAAATACTATCATATCATATGGTTTTGTTTATTCATCGTCCATAATTTCCGGTGTAACTTTTGAAGAATTAATTACAAAGTCAAGCTTGTTTAGATATTTATTTGTTATTCTTGCTAATCTAAGCACAATGGTAGTTCTATTTATAATGTGGCGAACTAAAGCTAAAGCATATAGCTTGAAGAAAGTTTCTAATGTGATTGCATTTGTGGCTATACCACTATTAGCTATGATGATTTTGTACATAACTATGTATGTAATGATACTTACAAATTTCCAATCTAACATAATTATCTTACTTTCAATTATTTGTGTCAGTATGATTGTAATTGCAGGAATAGTTTGGTTTATGATAGCCAGAATAAATAAGGATAATGAAATTAAAACTAAACTATTATTATCAGAACAAAAAGCTAATTTATATAAACAAAATATAATCAGTTCTAATAGCCAAATTGAAACTATTAAATTGTTAAAACATGATATGAAGAATAATATTTCCTGTATTGATGCATTAATTGAAGAAGAAAATTATGATGAAGCACATAATATCTGCCATAGCTTAACTAATAAGTACACATCTATAGGAACAATAGTAAATACTGAAAATTATTTATTAAACGCAGTACTAAATGTTGAAATTGAAAAAGCTAAAAGCTATGGAATACCCGTTAAACTAAGCATTACTAATGACTTAAAAATGTTTAAAAACAGTTCTGATATTATTTCATTAATCGGTAATATTCTTGATAATGCAATTTCATATTTATCTAAGAACAAAGTAAAAAACAATGAAATTAATTTTTCTACAGGGTATGAAGGTTCTTATTCCGTCATAAAATGTAGAAACAATATACTTGATTCAGTATTATTTAATAATCCTTCACTAAAAACCGATAAGAAAGATAAAGATAATCATGGTAAAGGAATCACAATAATTAATAGCATTGCTCATAAATATAATGGAGATGTAATTATAAAAGAAAGAAATAAAGAATTTATAATTACTGTGATTTTGGATAATAGAAGTTTACCAGAAAGCCTCTGATTTTTACCAAGTTAATACATAGTGTGTGAAAATGTGCTACTCTTTTCGTAGGTGATGTGTATATGTTACATAGACTTTCCGAAAGAATAGCACTTTCTGTTTGTAATGATAGTGATGAAATCCCACATGATATATATATTTATGGTTTTGAACTGTTAGTATCATCTGTAATTGAAACAATTAGTCTATTGTTAATTGGACTTTTAACGGGAAAATTTGTAGAAACAGTAATTTTTATTATTTTTTTCTCAAGCATAAGAGTATTTAGTGGTGGTTATCACGCAAACTCTTATTTAAAGTGTTTTATAGTAACAGTTGCATATTATTTGTTAGTTCTATTTTCTGCTGATATTATGCTAGCTTTCCCTAATAGAACAATTATATTAATCGCTATTATAACTTTGCTTTTATCCTTTATATTATTCCTATTAATGAGTCCGGTAAAAAGCAAAGGAAAATCAATATTAAATTATAAAAAGCAAAAGATACTTTCAATCATTTCTCTATGTATAAACGCTATATTGCCAATCATCTTGTTAACTATTTATCAAAACAACATATTAATCATTGTATATCCTACAATAATATGTGTGGATGTGCTGATTATTATCGAAAGTTTGAAAAAAGGAGATGAAAAAAATGAAAGAAAAGATTATTAAAGTACTTAAGAAAATGTCTTTACACGCAGTAAAGGTTTCTTGCAATACTGCATCATACAATTTCTCAGGTCAACCAAAAGAACCTGAATCACTAAAGAAATATATTTCAAATAGAAACAAGTAATAATAAGTACAATTAAATACTACTTATAAAAATTACTGGATTTTTATTTGTTATAACTTACACACCTTTGGAAAGTCACAACAATTAGTTGTGACTTTTCTATTTTATATAATTAATGTAAATATAATAAAGTACTTAACAGAATATGACAAAAAGTGATATAATTTCAACAGTGGTTAGTTTTATAGTCTAATATTACAAATTAAAATTTTAATAATTTTTAGAGGTGGGTTATATTGAAAAAATTAGTTAGCTTTTTTCTTGTATGTGTGATTTCTTGTTCATTAGTTCTTACGGGCTGTGGAGATGATACATCTAAAGAAACAACAAACAAAATAGGAGAATTCGATAAAACACGAGTTATAACTGATAAAGGTGTATTTTGCAATAATGAAAATGGTTTCTTGAAATTTTATGATTATAATAGTCATAAAAGTGCATTCCTTTGTAACAAACCTGACTGTGACCATACAGATGAGAAGGAAAGTTACGCATATACTAATGAAGAAATATTCGGTGTTTACAACGATAAAATTTACATTTTTGATATGGATTTCAAATTATCAGTGAGAAATTTGGATGGCTCAAATTATTCTAAACTGATGACTTATTGTAAAAAGTACAATTCATCATCAGACAGTTCCGCATTGCCTTTTAACTGTTTTGCAATTAACAATAAACTATATGTGGAATACTATGCAAAAGTTTTAGATAGTAAAACAGGAAATGAAAAGAAGAAGGCGATCTTAAGTTGTATTAACCTAGAGGATAATACAGAAAAAATAATATCAGAAAAAGATAATAGTCAGTATGGATTTATTTCTATATTGGATAACTATTTATATTTCGTTGATTATAGCAGTAATACTAAGGACGGTAATATTACTAACGAATACAAAACTGATTTAATTTTGAAAAAAATGAATTTAAAGGATAATTCAATCTCTGGCATTTATAAGGATAAATTGATTAATTTTTATTTTTTTAAATATTTTGATGATACGATTTATTTCTATAAGAATGATGACCCGGCTAATGAGCTTTATTCTATGTCCTTAAAAAATCCTAAACCGAAAAAGACAGAGTATGTTGTTACCTATAAAGATAAACGAGGAAACATTGTGCATAATTGCAAAGACTATAAACTTAAGCTAGAGAAAAACAATAAAATCACTTCTTTGCCAATAAAGAATGAAGATTTATTAGCAGGCTTTGATGGAGAAGCTAATAAGGATGGATTTTTATTCCTTAGCACAAAGGATAATATAAAATGTAAAAATGGCACTGTCAATGAGGGTGAATATTTTTATATGACAAAAGATGATTTTTACAATGGCAAATCTAACTACTACAAGGTAGAATAAAATATTATTTCGGCAAAACATATTTAAGGAGCATATTTATGAAAAGATTTTTACAACATTATTATCATTTATTTTAGTTATTGCTACTATGTTTTCACTTTCTGCTTGTTCTACAAGTGATAAAAACACTACTAGCAATAATACTAGCAAGAAGGCTACAAAATTTGTGCCATCAAAGAATATGACAAAGCTAGTATTAGTCACTAATACTCATTTGTTTGACGGTGAGTACCAGAAGGTGTTGAACCAGTTTAACCTTAAACTTTCTGAATTAGGTAAGAAGTATTATCTTGATATTAAGCTAATTGATAATTCACCTTCTCTCAAAAAAGGAGAAGAAGAAGCTACATCATACAATAAAAAATATCACAATGGCGTTCTAGATATGAAGAGCAAAAATGAGCAGGTTGATATTATAAGATTTGATACTGGCGATGATAGTGATTATTATAACGATTATGATTATTTTTATTTAAACAATTTTTTAACACCTTTGGATGATTATATAAATAAGGATACTTCTATTAAGAATATTATTGATGATAAATCTTTTACTGCTGCTAAGCGTAATGGCAAAATATATGCAGTTCCTGATATTTTAAATGGTACAGGCAGAGGCTGGAATGTGAAAACATCTCAGTTAAAATCCAGTGGACTAACTGAAAAAGACTTAGAGTCTGAACGATGGGAAATTCTTAATAATAGTAAACTTTCAAGCAAAAAAATATTTATTGATCCTCAAGCGAATACAATGTCTGCTGGGCTAGAGTTATCAGAGCCTCCATATTGTGCAGAATTATATTATGACTTAATAACACCTTGTGTAGGAGTAAAGTTTGATAGTGATTCTGCTAAGGCTATAAATATTTATCAAGATGAATATATAACAAAGTCAATTAAGTCAACCTATAGTATGGGTAGTTTTGATAAATGTAAGCTATCAATTGTTCCTGCTTATACTTCAAGTGATAAGGTTACTACAAATTCTATTGATGGAACTATTACTATACCAATCAATGACAAATTATATTCTTGTGGTAATATAAGTGGATTAGGTATTGCTAATTGGAGCAAAAACGCTAATTATGCTTATGATTTAATATCTTTACTTAATACTAATAAAGAATTAGCTACTCTTTTAAATTATGGAATTGAAGGAGTAAACTATACTAAAAATGATGATGGTACAGTGAAGTTGTCTAACAGTGAAGATGATAATTACTATAATCCTAATTGTATTTTCAGTAACTCTAAAATATTGCCAACAAATGCGGATTATCCTTATACTGATAATTCAAAAGATACTGTATTA
This sequence comes from Ruminococcoides intestinihominis, assembly GCF_040096285.1. Lineage (NCBI taxonomy): Bacteria > Bacillati > Bacillota > Clostridia > Eubacteriales > Oscillospiraceae > Ruminococcoides > Ruminococcoides intestinihominis. The sequence continues at coordinate 11,927 of NZ_JBBMEY010000022.1, forward strand.
TCACCAATTTATAGTTTTATTTTTGACTACAACAAAGTAAAATCTGAAATTATTGCTACAAATAAAGTAATAACTAAATATAAAAGTAATTTGTTTGTAGGCAAAGGTGACTATGCTGAATTAAGCAAAAAGTTCAATGAAGATTTGGAAAAAGCAGGAGTGCAGAAAATTGTTGATGAAGCCAATAAGCAAATTGCAATTTGGCAAAAGACAAACAAGTAAAAAGTTATGATTAAATCTGAATTATACAAAATATTTTCAAAAAAAATATTTCTAATACTATTTGTTGTATTGCTACTTTTAAATGGATTTTTCATTTACAATAAGCAAATTAAAGGTAACGATATTGGCTTTATCTCTGCTAATGCAAAAATTAGCTTAAATAATGATATTGCAAAATATAATAACAATAATGACAAAATTAAATTTGTTCACAACAAGCTAAAAGCTTTAGAGAAAGATGATGTGACCCATTATGCTGATGACAGCTATTCAGAAAGGACATTACTTGATAATGCTGAAAATCAGTTAAAGATTGTATCAGACTATAAAGCATACATAAACAAAATAATTGAAAAGTCCGATAACATCACAGGTGTTTCTATATTTGAAGATAGCAGTTCTTTTTCTTATAAAAATGCCGTAAAAACTGCTGAGGATTATAAACCACTTTCTAATATTGAAACAGCTTATAGCAATTCTGAAGGCGTGAATATGGCTACAGATTTTATGCTAACGGATTTGATTGTTATTTTGCTTTTATGTATTGTTTGTGATGCATTAATTGGTTCTGAAAGAAATATTAATATAAATAGCCTTCAAAGAACCTGTAGATATGGCAGAAACAAATCAGCTATATCCAAAATGGTAGTAGGTTTTATTACTACTGCTGTAATATGTCTAATGTTTTATGGTGTTAATTACATAATAGCCGGTTACACATATAGATTTGGAGACCTTTTCAGACCTATTCAATCGGTAGATAGTTTTTCTAATTGCACATTAAGAATTAATGTATTGCAGTATCTAATGTTACACTTTATCACTAAAGTTCTAGTTATGTATCTTATTTACACAATCGTTAATGTTCTTTCTATGGTTGGAAAAAGCAAAACTATAAGCTACATAGCTTTTCTATGTATTTTAATAGTTTCATATTGTCTAAATTTATTTATTGGTGATAATACTTCTTTAATGTGCTTTAAGTATATTAATTTGATTAGCTTTGTTGATACCAAAAATGTTATTTCACATTATAGAAATATCAATATTTTTGGAGAACCAATTAATTATGTGACTTGTTTTTGGATAGTGCTACTTGTGTTGCTTTTAGGACTTGTTGCATTAAATATATTAATTTACAGTCGCAAAAAGATTACTGCATATAATAAAAGCAATAACAGTTTTCTATCAAAACTTAAAATATCTCGTGGTAGTACCAATGTAATTGTACATGAATTATACAAGACTTTTCTAAGCAATAAGGTTGGTATAATAATCCTTGTGGTTCTTCTTACTCAGTTATACATTACTATTTCATCACCTATAGTATTAAGCAATGACGAAAAATACCAAAAATATTATTTCTCATATTATGCCGGTGACTTTAATAGTAACACAAAAAGTAAAATTGAGAATCAAATTAAAAAGTATGAAGATAACAAAAAGTTAATGGATAAATGTATGTCTGACTACGATAATGGTTTGATTACCAAAGAAAAATATGAGGATTTATTCTCTACCTATTCTACAATAGATGAGGATTATTCAAACTTCAAAAAGTATGTTATACCATATTATGATTATTTAATTAATCAATCTAAGGCTGATAAATCTGTAAGTGTTGTTAATTACAATGGTTATTGTGCTTTGCTAGGGTTAGAAGGCAATTTAAGTAATACATATTGTTTGGCTTTATATGTATTGATGGTAATATGTATTATTCCTATTTTTACTGTTGAATATGAGCGTAAGTCAATTCATTTGCTTTCATCAACAAAGCTTGGCTTTAAATCACTTGTTTTTAAAAAGATAGTTTGTTCTTGTATTGTTACTGCTTTGTTAAACTTATTAATTTATGTTCCGTATTTTATAAGGATTATAACTAGCTATGGCATAAATGAATTAGGTGCAGCTGCTTGTAGTATTGAAGAACTATCTAATATTTCAGATGGTTTATCAATTTTAAATGTGATAATTATTACATTTGCAATCAGACTATTGGTTTCACTCGTAATAACAGTGATAATATCAGGAATTTCTCTATTTACTAAAAATACTATTATCTCAATTATAATTACAACGCTAGTTTTTGTTGTTCCTTTGCTTTTGCCTATAAACGATATTAATATTCTTAATAACTTTTCTTTTTATCATTTGCAAAATTTCAATTTCTAGTAAGTGGTAATAATCTTAATTTTAATCACTTGTAATTTGATAAGTCACAAGATATTTACGGAGGAATAATATGCCAAAACTTGAAATAAAAAATATAAGCAAAACATATAAAAAAGGTACTGTAAAAGCACTTGACAACTTTAGCGTTACACTTACTTCCGGTGTATATGGACTACTAGGACCTAATGGTGCCGGTAAGTCTACCTTAATGAATATCATTACAGATAATCTTAATTCCGATAGTGGCAAGGTACTTTATGATGGTGAAGATATTAAGAAACTAGGAAAAGGATATAGAAGTGTTTTAGGTTATATGCCACAACAGCAAGGACTTTATGATGACTTTACTTTAAATAGATTTTTATGGTATATGTCAGCTCTAAAAGGCTTAAAGAAAAAAGAAGCAAAGGAAAAAATCACTTCACTTCTTAAAACAGTTAATCTAACTAACTCAGCTCATAAAAAGCTAGGTGGATTTTCTGGTGGTATGAAACAAAGAGCTTTGATTGCTCAAGCACTTTTAAATGACCCAAAGATTCTAATTCTTGATGAACCAACAGCAGGTCTTGACCCAAAGGAAAGAATAAGAATAAGAAACTTTGTAAGTGAAATTGCAGAAGATAAGATAGTGTTAATATCTACTCATGTTGTATCTGATATTGAGTTTATTGCCAAGGAAATAGTCCTATTAAAACAAGGTAAGCTTGTGTCACATGATACTTGCCCAAATCTTGTAGGTGAGATTGAAAACAAGGTAGTAGAAGTTGAAATTAATAGGGAAGAGCTAAAATATTTTCAAAATAACTATAGAGTGTCTAACCTGTATCACAATGATGATAAGATTATCGTTAGATTGGTTACAAATAACCCACCAAAAGACCATAAATCTACTATAGTAAAACCTACCTTAGAGGATTTGTACCTTTATGTGTTTGAACAAGGATTATAAATATTACATTATTTGTATATATACTTACACCCTAGAAAAGTCACAACAGAAATGTTGTGGCTTTTCTATTTTTTCAAAATAATTATAAAATTTTGCAACACTTTAAGATTTTCAAAAGTATTATTAATAGATAGAGGTATTATTCTATTATTTATAGCAATTAATTTGTTCAAATTAATAATTATTTTATCCAACATTTGTATAATATGACAATTGATTTTATTATTCATTGGTATATAATATAGCTAAAGATACGGAGGTGTCTGTTATGAAAAGAAATTTATTATTTGTTAGTTTTATAATATTAGCAATTCTTTTTACCGGTTGTTCTTTTAAGGATTATAATAGTGCTTATAAGAATGAAGAAGGTTATTCTAATTACATAAGCAACAGTAAAACCGGTTGTAAAGATATGAACAGTTTTGGATTGGTTAGCAATTTGGAAGATGAAGAATCACAAGAATACTATAAAAAGAATTCTCGTGTATGTGGTGATTATTTAATTACCAACTATCTTGATGGTGTTTGTATCAATCGTTACTTAGGCCATAATAATACAATTAAAATACCTAAAACTTTAGACAATAAACCTGTTATTATGCTAGGAGAATTTATCAGTGATGAAAAGTATAATGGTAAAAATCAAATTTATGGAGCTTTTGCAGGTATTAAAGACTGTAAAATCACAATTCCATCAACAGTAAAATATGTTACTAGCGGTGTACTTTGGGTTTCTTGCGATGGAGATACAACCGGATTTACCGGCAAGTATGAAAATGACTTTGCATCAGTTAAAATTGATAAAAACAATCCATATTATACTTATATAGATAATATTATATATACTAAAGATATGAAAACTTTATTATACATAAATTTTTATGATTACTATAATAATGAAGATGGCGAAGATTTTTATATAGTTGCTGATAACATTGAAAATTTTGAACCTATAAATCAAATGTTATATGGTAATTATCAAATTTATTTTGGCAAAAATATCAAGAAAATTGATGCTGATTTCGGAACAGATAATTCAGGAAATGTTCTTGTTTATTGTTATAAGGGTACTGTAGCTGAAAAATGGGCAAAAAATAAAGGTATATACTATGCATTTAATGATAATGATACCACAACTTCTGATGTTGGTGCTGTTCCCGGTCCTTAAGGTGCAGATGAATATGATAAAAAGTATAGTAAAGTATGGAAGAGTGATGATGGAAAGTTTTCCTTTACTTGTGACAATAAAAAGCAACTTGATGGCAGAGGAGGATATAAAGCTACATACAAAGGCAAAGATAATCTTGTAATTATTAGCATTGATGGTAATGGAGAGCCCGGACTTTTAAGTATTGATACTGATACTAATGATGGAGATAGCTTGTTTGGTGGAGAATATACATATAATGGGAATGATAAAAAGTCTATTACTGTAGTGATTGATTATGTGTACAGGAAAAGAGTTGCTAAGGCCGGACTTGATAGTATAAAGAAAGGTGAAAAGATTGTTTTTCACCAAGAATGAAATAAAAAAGTGAGGTTGTTATGAAAAAAGGTAGAATAATATTAGTGTTAACTTTAACATTAATTTTGATAACACTTAGTGGTTGCTTTTATAAAGACTACTGTAATGACAGTAAAAGATTTAGATTCTGTATTAGCACTTGAATAAAATCATAGTATTAAAGCCTTGGAAATAATCCAAGGCTCTTTGTATAATTAGAACATTTTTCCTTTATAAGGCTTTGCAGGTAACATTTCAAAATCATATGTTCTCAATTCTTCTAAAGTAATGTTACTGTGACAACCTTCATGAACCATAAGGTTGGAATCTTCACCAAGTTGTACAACAACTACCGGTGTATTTGTGCCGTAAGCATATCCACATTCCCATGCTGTACCACTATCACTGTAACCACCATAATAAAGCATTACAACAACATCAGCCCAATCAATGAACTTCTTATCATTCATAAATGTTTCTTTTGACCACCAAGACTGCTGAGTATTTTCATCAGTTCTGACTTCATTAAGTCTAGGGGAGAAGAGAGAAAAACCTCTTTCTGTAAGTATCTTTTCTGCTATCTTAACATTCTCTAATTCTTTTTCGTTAAAGAATGGACTTGCTAAATAAATTTTCATTTTACTTTTCCTTATCTTTCTTTGGTTTTACATTAGCTAATGGATTACTCTTTGATGCATCTTCAAGTTGCTTGTTAGATAGGTGAGTGTATATTTCGGTTGTACCCAAATTTTCATGACCTAAAATATCTTTCAGTACTCTAATATCCACATTACCATGCTGATACATAAGTGTTGCAGCAGTATGTCTTAGCTTATGACAACTATAACCCTGACTATCCAACCCAATCTTTTCAAGATATTTATATACCATAGCTTGTACAGTTTTGGGGCTCATTCTCTTTAGTTGAGAGGAGATAAACAATGCCTTTTTGTCTTTTAAACCATCAGCAGGTCTAACCTTTAAATAATCGTTAATAGCATTTACGCAAGCATTATTTAGATAGACAATTCTTTCTTTATTACCTTTACCAAGAACTCTAATAGTATTGTCGTTGCGAATATCAGTTACATTAAGTCCTACAAGTTCAGATAATCGCAAACCACAATTTAAGAAGACTGTTATAATTGCATAATCTCTTTCTTTATGTTTACCTTCAACAGCATTAAGTAATTCAAGACTTTGTTCAAGAGTTAAATACTTTGGCAAAGCCTTTTTCTGTTTTGGCATTTCAAGTTCTTTTGTTGGGTCATAATCTAACAAATGCTTTTTAACTGTTAAATAATTAAAAAAAGTCCGTAGGGTAGAGGCTTTTCGTGATCTACCTGCTGCTTTCATATTTCTATCACTTATCAGATAATTCATAAATTCATAAATATCGGTTAAAGTGATTTCTTTTAGAAAATCAATATCAACATCATCAATTTTAATTTTATCAAATTCGCATTTAACATTACCACGCAGAACTTTAATAAATCTTAGGAACATTCTTAAATCTAAATAATACTCATTTATAGTTCGTGGAGATTTTTCTTTAATTGTTTGTAAATAGAAAAGAAATTCTTTTACAATATCCGGTGCTTCATCTCTAAAATTTACTGCCAAATTTTCACCTTCTTTAATTTTAAATTTTGAATATTTAAATGAGAGGGATAGGTATCTATTTATATACAAAATTATACAAAATGAATATTTTGTATAATTTAGGGGAGTCCTAAATAAGAATAAAGGCTATTACTATATAATTAAGGACTAATCCCATAAATACTACGATTTTGCAAAATACTGTATCTATAATGAACCTATCAATCTATTGGAATTATACTGCCAATATCAATCATAGTGTTTTCAGTTAAGCTGAGCAATTCCACATTATGATTTTGTGCAAAAGATTTTATGCTTTCATAATCCGGATGCAGTTTTATATTTCCTGTAAACACCAATGTGTTTCTATTGTATTTAAATGAACTGCCACCAATGAATCCATAATCTGTTCCCGGTAATTCTATGTAGCCTTGCCTTATTAGTAATACATCCATTTCATTTCTACAAGACTTGTAAATAGATTTATCTGAAGTGATTATAGCATTTTCATTTACAATACAAGTTGAGCATTTTGTGTAACCTTGATTTGCATTTATGATTTTCAGATTATCCTTAATAGCCATTTGTAAGACTTCATCTGCAATAGTTTTCGAATTACAAATTAGCTTATCGTTTAGTACAACACAATTTAGCATTACATTATTTGGATAATCTTTTTTTATATTTTTGCTAATTTCAATTACATTAGGAAAATACTTTTTTAGATTTCCTTTAAGGCTTGTACATTCATTAAGTACAAATACTGTATCTTTATTATAATGTAAAAATTGCAAATCAGTATGATATTGTTCAAATATCAACAGTTTACTTAAATTCACAGAAGATAGGACTTTTATACCTAACTCCTCTACCCTATTTACCAATTCTTTATTATTAGTTGACATAACAACTAATTTCGCATTATCTTGTGGTAAATTAGGTATAAAATTACTCATCAAGCATTGCCTCATAGGCTTCTCTAATGTTTTTTACTCCATAGATTGTAGCAGTATCAGAACTTACATTCTTTAAATTGTGATATGGAATAATGATTTTTGTAAAGCCTAATCTTGATGCCTCGTTAATTCTAGCTTGAGCATTTGCTACAGAACGAATTTCCCCACCAAGACCGATTTCACCAAATGCAAGTGCATTTTCAGGAATTGGAACGTCCTTTAAGCTACTGATTAATGCCATAGCAACTGACAAGTCAACAGCAGGTTCATCAAGTCGTAAACCACCAACTACATTAATATAGGTATCACTATTAGAAAAATAGAAACCTGCTCTCTTTTCAAGGACTGCAATAATAAGTGCTAGTCTGTTATAGTCATAGCCTGTTGACATTCTTCTAGGTGTACCATAACCGGAAGTTGTAACAAGTGCTTGAATTTCTGCTAAGATTGGTCTCGTACCTTCCATAGTACAAGCTACACAAGTACCAGAAACATTGTGAGGTCTTCCTGAAAGCAACATCATTGATGGATTTTCCACTTCTGAAAGTCCTTTATCTGTCATTTGAAATACACCGATTTCATTAGTAGAACCATATCTGTTTTTAACTGCTCTTAAAATTCTGTATGACATTTGCTTGTCACCCTCAAAATAAAGGACTGCATCAACAATATGTTCCAAAACTTTAGGACCTGCAATAGAGCCTTCTTTGTTTACATGGCCAACTACAATAGTAGGAATATCAAGGTCCTTTGCAGTGTGCATAAGTAGATTTGTACATTCTCTAACTTGAGTTACTGAGCCAGGGGAAGAATTTAATGTTGTCAAATTCATAGTTTGGATTGAGTCAATCATAACTAGATCAGGCTTTTCAATCTTAATTTGTTCTGCAACAATCTCAACATCAGTTTCGGTCATAATGTAAATGTTTCCATTATTTACACCTAGTCTTTGTGCTCTAAGTTTAAGTTGTCTTTTTGACTCTTCACCTGACACATAAAGTATCTTTAGTGATTGACCTAGCTTTTCACAAATTTGAAGTAATATTGTTGACTTACCGATACCGGGATCACCACCAAGTAGTACAAGGCTACCTTTAACAATACCACCACCAAGAACTCTGTCTAGTTCTTCTGAACCTGTGTTATATCTTTCTTCATCATTAGTATCAATAGTATTTATAGTTACAGGTTTTGAGTATGAGGACTTAGTAATACTTTTCTGAACTGTAGAGGCCTTTTTGTCAACTAATTCTTCATTCATAGTGTTCCATTCACCACAGGAAGGGCATTTGCCATACCATTTAGGTGATTCATAGCCACACTCTGAACATATATAAACACTTTTAATTTTTGCCATAGTTACATTCCTTTATAAATTTGAATTCATTAATCCTTGAAAAAGGCAATAAGAAAATTTCTTTTGATATTCTTTGTCACATAGTAAATATGTTTCATTTTCATTTGATAAGAAACCACATTCAACAATTATTGCCGGTACTTTTGCATTATCTAAGAGAAAAATACCGTTGGATTCTTTGCTAATTCTTTCGTTATCATTTTGCAAATTTGATACAACAGAAGTTGTAATATTGTCTGCAAGAACTTTAGAAAGTGGGTTTTGTTTTGAATAAAAAACTTGAGTACCTGAGCAAGACTTTGCCGGAAAAATATTTTGATGAATACTAATAGCTACATTCTTAAGACTACTGTTATAAATATCAAGTCTTTTGTACATATCAGATTTTTTTCTTTTAGCTATTGTATCAAGGGATTTATCTGCAATATCATTTTTGTCATTACGAGTTAAAACAGTATCATAACCATTTAGTTTAAGAATATCATTAAACTTTAAACCAAATGATAAATTAACATCACTTTCATAAACATTATTTACTCCAACTGCTCCGGGGTCTTCCCCACCATGACCACAATCAATTACTATTACTGAATTTTTCTTGCTTTCAGTTGTATTAGTCATAACTGAACTTTGGCTTACTGCTGTAAATATCATAACAATAAAACAAAGTATCAGTGTTGTGGACAGTACAAAAATATAACCTTTTCTTCTCACCATATCAGCTCCTATTACTGTATATGCAAAGAAAATAGAAATAGACTTTATACAAGATATATTATAGCACACATAACAACATTTTTGTTGTGATTTGAAAGATTTTTTTACTATTAATAGTAAAAAGCATCAGTTCTAAAAACTGATGCTTTCTCTTTATGTATGAGACTTAGGAATAAGGATAAATCAAGATAACATATCTACAAACGAGACAACTTATTTACAAACAAGATAACTTAACTACAATCAAGATAATTTATCTACAATTTTGCCATCTTCTATATAGATAACATAGTTACACTTTTCTGCAACCTTTTCATTATGGGTAACAAGGATAAGTGTTTTGCCTGACTCGTTGATTTCTTGCAACAGTTCCATTAGTTCTTCACCTGTAGTGCTATCCAATGCACCGGTAGGTTCATCAGCTAGGATAATATCAGCATTTGACACTAAGGCTCTTGCTATTGCAACTCTTTGTTGCTGACCACCTGACAACTGAGTAGGCTTTTTCTTAGCATATTTCTCTATGCCTAGTCGTTTCATATAGTAGTTAACTCTGTCCTTCTTTTCTTTATAAGGATACTTCTGACAGTTAAGTGGTAGCATAATGTTGTCGAATACTGTGTATTCATCCATTAAAGCAAAGTACTGAAAAACAAAGCTGATAACCTGGTTTCTTAGCTTACTTAACTGCTTATTCTTCATCTTACTGACATCTTGACCCTTTAAGATATATTCACCGGAAGTCGGTGTATCCATACAACCAAGAATATTCAGTAGTGTGGATTTACCTGAACCGGAAGGTCCCATAATTGCACAGAAATCACCTTTTTCAATAGTTAGGTCAACACCGGCAAGTGCTTTTGTTTCGGAGTCACCTTTACCGTAAATTTTAGTAATATTCTTTAACTCAAGTATTTTCATATTATTTTCCTCCTATTAAATCCTTTGGTTGTACTTTTCTCAACTTAAACACAAGAACAAGAAGTGATGGTATACACATAAGTAAAAATATACCTATACCTATCAGCACTATGCCATAAGATAAGTGGAAACTAGAAATATGGTAAGCAGAACTCATTATCTCTTTCCCACCGGAACAACTGATATACGCAATAAGTAGAGCTGAAAGGAAAGCTAAAATAGCAACTACAAGGAATTCTCCCCATAACAGTAACAGTACCTTTTTAAACGAATAACCACATGCCATACGAATTCCAATTTCGTTCTTTCTCATATACATATGAGATACAATAAGGATAGATGTACCTATTGTGACAAATACAAGGATAATTAATGAGAAAATCACCCAACTAATGTCCTGACTTACACTTTCAGAATATGTTTCATTTAATTCTGTTGAAATAGTTTTTGCTTCTACCACAATGTTGTATTTCTTAGCAATTTTATTTATCTTATAAATTGCATCATCACTATTTACATTGTCATTAAGTATTGAATAATAATGCATTATTGGGTTTTCAGAATCATTAACATAGGCAACCATCACTGCATTATCCATTACCATAATCATTCCATCAGAAACAGTTTGATAAAACCATTTACTGTTTGGTTCAAGAATTCCTACTACTTTATAATATTTATCATTAACATCATGATAGCTATCCCCAACCTTTAAGTTTTGGTTGTTAGCAAACTCACTGCCTAATATCATTAAAAATGGTTTAGATTTACTACCGGTTGCATTTTCTTTCTTAAAGTCTGCATCAGTAAAATACCTACCGGTTGCAACATTAATTTTCTTTAGATTTTCACAACCTTTAGCAAGTTCTACACTATCTAAATCTTCCTCTGTATCACCAATAACATGAGTATCAGGAGTTGAATCGCTATTTCGCCATCCCGTTAAGCCATTAACTAAATTAGCATTTAACAATTCTTCTTTAAACTTACTGAAGTATTTACTATCTTCATTTTGAATTAGCATATGTAATGTTCTCTTAGGATTAGAATCCAGTTCGCTATTAGCTGATATATTACTGTTTATAACGGCTTGCATAGATATAGTAGTAGAGAAAAAGTATAAAATAGAAAACAATACTTGAAGAAATATCAGAATATTGAACAGAGTTCTCTTGGAAATACTTTTTAAAATTTCTTTCATATATTACTCACCCCTCTTTCGCCTTTAATGCTTCAGCAGGTTCTACCTTAATTGCTTTAATTACAGGTATCAGTGTTGTGACAAGCGCAGTAACAAGTACCACAACAAGACCTATTACAAGATTAGGTAAATATAGTTGTAGAGTATAGTCAGCTATACTACCAACTACAACACTTAAAACAAACTGCATAATAATTGCTATTATAAAAGAAATAATTGCAAAACCAATCATTTCTGTAAAAATCATTTTTATAATTGAGCCATTTGTAAATCCAAATGCCTTTCGTACACTAATTTCATACTTTCTCTTTTCAATCCAGAAGATAGTGATATTAATTGCAAAAACAAGTGTAACTAAGTAACCAATAACAGCAATAGATAAAATCTTATCAGGATTTTCAGCTGCTTGACTAAGCACTTGATCACTATTACTTTGAATTTGTCCCAAATCTTCAAAAGAAAAGTCCTTAAGAATACTTTTACCTTGACTTTTCATAAATTCTTCTGACTTTGAATAATCACCTAAATTGCTATACATTATAAACGAAATTCCCAAATACTTATTATCGTTAAATTCTTCAAAATAATTTTTTGGAAGGGATGTACATGGCATTATAATTCTGCCATCCCATCTTGATTCTTGATTTGCAAAGCCGATTATACCGACAACTCTATATTCTTCTTCTTCAATTTTTAAATATTTTTCATTATTTTTCTTATAGGAATATTCATCTAATGATGAACCAATCAGAACCACTTTGTTTCCGTTCTTAACATCATCAGCAGTAAAATATTTTCCTGATACTAAAGGATAATGCCATACATCATCATTTTTAAAATATTCAGCACTGGCACTACAATAACCATTAACCTCAGAACCATCAACATGAAGTAACAAGTTATTTAAATATAGTCCAGTATCATTATCAATTCTGGAAAACAATTGGTTAAATATTTCATTATTACAATTATTTTTTAAATGTCCAAAAATAGAATACACTTCACCGTTAGGTGGGACATTGTTATCTATTGTCTTTTCTCCATAAAATAAACTTGATACAAAGCTAGTGCCTATTGATATTAAAAGTATAGATGTTACTAACCCGAAAACCAAAAGGCATGAAAGCAAGGGAGAATTCTTTATTCTTGACATAATTAATTTCATAAACTTAACATCTCCTTAAAACTTACAATGTAATTTCTGCTGATAATAGAACAGCGATAATTCTTTTTCGTTAACATTGAAATTTAAAACCACCTCTCATAATTTTTTCTACTGTACAGTACATAATCATTCTTAATTGCTTTGTTTTGATTACATCTACAGTATAATCTTTTGAACAGTGATATTTTAACTTTTGGTACAACAGGTATAAAAAACTGACGCAAATGCACAATTGACCTCTTTATTTGTTAGGGAAAAGATGGTATAATATAGCCAAAAGATAAATATGAGGTAAAGTATGAGAATAGCAATATGTGATGATGAGACATTATTTTTGTCCCAATTAAAAAGTAAAATTTATGAATATTCAAATAACCACAATTTAGAGCCGGTAGTAGATGAATATACCGTTGGCAGTAATTTGATTAATTCTAATATTAAATATGATATTGTTATCCTAGACTACCAAATGGATAAAATTGATGGTTTGGAAACTGCAAGACAGTTGCGTAATGGGATTAATGAATTTGCTTGTATTATCTTTCTTACTAATTACGGTGAAATATCTATTGACGCTTATTCTGTGGATACATATAGATTTGTATTAAAAAGCACTCTTTGGGATGGACTTTACAATGCACTTGATGACTATAGAAAGCGTATGAATACAGGCAAAAGTATTTCTGTAAAATCTGACGGAAGTTATATAACCATTGATACAGATGAAATAGTTTTTATTGAGTCACAAAACAGAGTTACATCTATTCACTTATCTAACAATAAGATTATTGAAACTAAAACACCTTTATCCTCTATCTTTGAGTCGTTACCTCATACCGACTTTTTTAGGGTACATAAGTCATTTATCGTAAGCTTTAGGTATATTACAAGAAGGGACTTTTCTTCCCTAAATGTTACCGGTTATGACTATGAGATACCTGTCAGCAGAAAATACACAGCCGATTTTAAAGAGGCTTACTACAATTATTTAAAGGAGTAATTTATGGAATTAGATTGTTTTGTGGAATTCACTTGCATTTCCACGATTATATGGTTTGTATTACATTATGTATTGGATGTCAAATTTACTAAGAGATTTATTATTGTACCGATAGCTACTTTCGCAATATGTTTTTATTTGCTTCTAGGAAGATTCGACTACAAATATATTTTTGGAGTTGCAATAGTGAACATTCTGTTGCCTATTCTTTGTACAAAAGATGTGAAAAAAACAGTAGTCTTTTACATAGCAATACTGACTTCTGTTTTGGCTTATTTTATATTTGGTTTTATTTATTTTATATTGGATGGCACTATATTTGCTTTAGAAGATGAGGCTTATTGTTTAACTATGATAGTCTCTATATTATTAGTTATAAAACTGAAAAATAAGACGGATATTTTAGGAATAATGAAATTATTATCAACAAAAATTAAGGTGATTTTATTAATTTATCTTTGGGTATTATTTTGTTTTTATACTTTTATTAATGACTATCTTTCATATCAACCTAGAGAATTATTACTAGCATATTCATTCTTTCTATACTTAATTATCTTTGGTTCAGGGCTTTTAATTTTTATGCTAATTAGAAATATCAAGAAAAAGTCATATTATGAAAACCTAAGCAACATTATGGATGTTAGATTAACTGAACAGGTTAAGCACTATGAACAAGTAGAAAAAACAGACAATGAACTAAGAAAGTTCCGTCATAACTATAAAAATATGAAAATAGGCTTAATGTCATTACTTAACAACAAAGATACTGACGGTGCTAAAAAATATGTAGCTGATTGTGATGAATTGCTTGATATTGACTACACACTTTATCAAACAGGTAATTCAATTATAAATGCTATCTTGTCTGATAAAGCTATGAAAGTTAAGGACAAGGGTATTACAATTAAATTTACCGGCCTTATCCCTCAAACTAAAATCAGCAATACTGACTTATGCATTATTTTCGGTAACATTCTTGACAATGCTATTGAGGCAGTAGAAAAAGTTGATGATAATATTGCCAAGGAAATAAATATTGATGTTTATAAGAAAAAGGATTATCTGTTTATTACAGTTACCAATCCTACTAAAACAGAGGTAGCTATTAAGGACAATAAAATTGTCACTTCTAAAGATGATAAGAGTAATCATGGTTTGGGACTTTCTTCTGTTGAAGAAACCTTGAAAAAATATGACGGTCACTTAGACTTAGATTGTGATAACAATAAGTTCACAACCTCATTTGACTTTTGTGTTGTGTGATGTGTAAGTTTCAATCAAAACAAATACTACATAATTAACAGGTGATAAATTTTATTATCACCTGTTTTACTTTTGTATATAAAGTTTTAATGAATAAAATATTAATCTGAAATCTAAGTCATATTACCATTTGAGAAAGTATATGTGCCTTTTTCAAAATGATAGTTCTGACCGTTTCTACTGCCTGAAAACTATTTATTTATAAAATTTTAATAAGATTTTTTGTACTTTGATTTCTATTTTTATATATAATATTTAAAATATTTTGTATATGCATGTAAATTTTACTTGTATTCTGTTCAAATATATGATATATTAAAGATGTAAAATTGTTCGTGAAATAAATAATAAAGGAGGATATTTCTATGAAAACTACAAAAAAAGATTGTTTCAGTGATACTTGCGATGTGTATGCTAGTGTCAACAGCAGTTGTATCAAGCTTTGCAGCAAAAAAAGGTAAAATCTCGCCTGTTTCATCTGACTATGCAAGAGACAATTCTTACACAAAAGCTGCCGAGAACATTGATGCAGAGTATGCTTACACCGTTGATGATCTAGGTATAACATACACAAAAGATGCCACAACTTTCAAAGTATGGTCACCTACAGCAACCGATGTAAAAGTTAATATTTATACAACTGGTTCTGATGATGAACAAGGTGCATCTAAAGTTGCAACATATACACTTGAAAAAATGCTGGTTAATGGTGAGTGGAATGGTGTGTGGACAATTACACTTGTGGGTGAATGGAAAAATTTATACTACACATACTCAATCACAACCACTGATACAACACACATGGGTTCTGATGTAACAAAAACTTATGAAACACAGGATGCTTATTCAAAAGCAGTTGGCGTAAACGGCAATCGTTCAATGATTGTTGACCTTAATGATACTAATCCTGATGGTTGGTCAAAGGATAGTCATATTCTTCTTGATAAATCAACACAGTCTTCAGTGTGGGAACTTCATATCAAAGACTTCTCTTATGACAAATCCTCAGGTATAAGTGATGCTAATAGAGGTAAGTACCTTGCTTTCACAGAAACAGGTACTACTCTTAACGGTAAAGGTAAGGTTTCAACATGTATTGATTACCTTAAAAATCTTGGGGTAACAACAGTTCAACTTAACCCATTCAATGACTTCCAATCTGTAAATGAAGCCGGAGATAATACTCAGTATAACTTGGGCTATGATCCACAAAATTACAATGTTCCCGAAGGATCATATTCTTCAAACCCATATGACGGTAGGGTAAGAATTAAAGAATGTAAAGAGATGATAAAAGCTCTTCATGACGCAGGAATATCTGTTGTAATGGATGTTGTTTACAATCACACTTATTCAACAGATTCTTGTTTTCAAAAAACAGTTCCTGACTATTATTACAGAAAGAAAACAACAGGTTCATTCTCTAATGGTTCAGGTTATGGTAACGAATGTGCAACAGAGCGTGATATGTACAGACAGTACATAATTGATTCCCTAAAGTATTGGGTAAACGAATACCATATTGACGGTTTCAACTTTAACCTTATGGGTTTAATGGATGTAGAAACAATGAATATGGCAAGAGAAGCTCTCGATAAAATTGATCCAAGAATCACTATGTGGGGCGAAGGCTGGGCAAAAGGTGACTCATATCACCCTACAAATACATGCACAGGTACAAAATTCTATCCTGCAACTCAAGCTAATTCAAATAGAATCAGTGACAGAATTGGTATCTTCAATGATGCCATCAGTAACGGTATAAAAGGTTATGCAAATGACATCAAGGACACAGGTTTTATTCAAGGTGCAAAGACATCTGCAAAGGATATAAGCTATGGTGTTCGAGCTAACAGTTCAGGTACAAACAAGTGGAAAGCTCAAGGTCCTTCACAATGTATAACTTATGATTCCAGTCACGATAATGCAACCCTTTATGACAAGATACTTGGTTCAACAGGTCTTGCAAGTTATGGTGTTAGAAATTCTGATGCTATAAGAATGAATAAACTTGCAGGTGCAATTATCTACACATCACAGGGTATATCATTTTCACTTGCAGGTGAAGAAATGGCCCGTTCAAAAGGTGGAGAAACAAACAGTTACAAATCAAATTCTGAGAGTAATATGATTAAATGGCAAAATATTGTTGATAATGCTGATTTAGTATCTTACTATAATGGTATGATGCAAATTAAGTCTGCATTCTCCCCTCTTACTGCTATGGATACCTCTTACGCAAATAATTTTGTTTTCACAAATAGGATTAGTGCAACTACAAATCAGATTTCATTTACAGTATCGAATGATGTTGAAGGTGAATGGAATAAGATGGCTGTTATTTATAACAATGCAAATGCTCCGGCTGATGTAACTCTTGCTGACACATCTGTAACAGATTGGGTTATTATTGCTAACGGAGAATCAGCAGGTCTTGATTCACTTGGTGAAGTAACAGGTTCAACTTTCACAGTTCCTGCTTATTCAGCTATTGTTGCTGTTGACAAAGAAAGTTATGAATCAACAGGTATTCATTCTTCAAACGGTAAAGTTAAGGTTAATTATGTTTATGAAGGAACAGGTGAAAAGCTTGAGGATTCTGTAGTTCTTCAAGGACCTGTTGGTTCAAGTTATGCAACAATTCCAAGTGTAGGAGTACCTGATACTTATGTAATAAGCCGGATAAAAGGCGATGCAGAAGGAAAGTTTGATTCATCTTTTAAAGAAGTTACATACTACTATACAGACTATACTCCTAAATCAATACGGAATGCAGACTTCAATGGTGATGGTAAAGTAAATGCAAAGGATTTAGCACTTCTACAAAAGTATTGTACAAAACTTAAAACTCCGACAGATGATGAGAAGACTCTTGACCTTAATTACGATTATAAGTTTGACATTAAGGATACAACTATGCTAGCAAAGTCACTTGTTAAGATACCTGTTTCATCAGGTGAGGTAACAGTAAATCATTATTATACTGACGATAATGGTGTTCAGAAGAAACTTGCTGACTCAGTAGTATATACAGGCAGAGCCGGTAGCACATATGATTCAAAATCATTAAAGATTGTTGGCTATAAAGTAGATACTAGCAGAATGCCAAGAGTTTCAGGCTATATTCCTTTTGGTAAAGCAGAAGTTAACTATTACTATTTACCTTCAAGCCTTGAAATTACACTTCATGCTAAACACAATGGTTCATTTACATGGACACCTTATGTTTGGGCATGGGGTTCAAATCTTAAAGGAGTAGATTCAGGCAACTACCAAGAAGTATGGCCGGGTGATCCTTTTACCAAGGGCGAAAACGGATGGTTTGATTATACCTTCACTTACAGGGGTGTGGGTACATACAATCTAATAATATCCGATAATGCAACTAATCAAACTATCGATTACAAAGGTTTTGTAGATAACGAAATGTGGATTGTAATTGATGACTCTGCCGTTATAGGTGGCGCTTACCTTACATTCTATACTGATAATCCTGACACTAACCCTAACGCTCCAATCGCTGAGCAGGTTACACTAGGTTAGTCAAAAAAACTTTCGTAAATTATTAAAAGAAAGCTGACTTTTTAACTCTTAAAAATTACTGTTGGTGTTATCAAATTAAACTATTATAATAAAAGAGAACTCCCGTCAATCAAAGGATTGTCGGGAGTTTTTTTGTATAACGAAAACCCCCGATTGTATCGGGGGTTCAAAAAAGCTTTAGCGATGAGTATAAAAAACAAACTCC
>NZ_JBBMEY010000023.1:0-30653 GCF_040096285.1 Ruminococcoides intestinihominis
GGACATCAATGATGTCCCCTACACCTGTGAGTCATAGTTTCATATGATTTTATGGTATATATTCTCACTACAAATTTTCTTTTACCCACAAACAAAATTGAAAAACCCAAATTTATAGGGCAAACTTTATTATGCTTTACCCACAATCAAAATTTAAAAACCACAAAAGGCTTATTCATATTATATATGAACAAGCCTTTTTTATTTTACAATATTTTATATTCGTTTAATTTTTATGTTCTTATTTTATCTTTTTATTTAATTACTTTTTTATTCTAAGGTAACTAATTGAAAATAATAATTATTAAAAGCAATTACAAATTCAACCTAAATATTATCAATATCAAAAACGCAACTACAAATTGAAACTAATATTTTCAATACCACTTTAGTTATTTGCAAGATTTTTTCTTTTATTCAGATAATCCTCAAGAATGATTGTGGCAGCAACTGTATCAACCACATTCTTTCTTTTCTTACCTCTTGTATCGGTAAAGTTAAGGTAATTATGAGCAGTTATTGTTGTACCTCTTTCGTCCTGCATATCAACATTAATACCGGACATTTCAGCAAGTTTTTCTGCAAATTCTCTTGCACCCTTTGCAGAGTCCCCCTCACTGCCATCCATATTCTTAGGAAGGCCAACAACAATAAGTTCTGCTTTCTTTTCCTTAGCTAGGTTAGAAATTTTTTCAAGGAGTCTTTCCCTATTATATTCACTAATTTGGGTTAGTGGTGAGCTTAGCATTTCCAGTTTATCACAGATTGCAATACCTGTTCTTGCTTTGCCCAAGTCCACAGCCATAATAATCATATTTATTGCCTTTCTACTTGCAATAATTGTAGTACTTAAAACAGAAAATCTCCTTACTGAAAAATATCGTTAGTAACACTTTCATCGGTTTTTGCATACACAGAAAGGTTATTTTCACCATCAGCTTGTGCAATAAAAACATCAGAAATTACTGCACCGGTTTCCTTTACCTTTTCATTTAGCCACTGTTCATCTTTGCCACATTGCTTTAGGTTTTTGTAAAGGATTTTACCGTCCATAATCAATATAGGTTCAGCCTCAGCCTTCTTAGGTTTCATACCCATATCATATGGTGTTAAAGGTGCTTTTTCACTTTTTGGTAGTACACTAACCATACCGTTACTTTCTAAGTAAGCACACTCAATATCCTTAATAGAAAAGTAACCTTGTGCCCTAACTTCTGTCAGAAATTCACCAATATCCAACTTACACTTCAAAAGATTTTTCTTATAGAACTTTCCATTCTTAAAAATAACAGTTGTTTTACCTGAGAAAAATCTCCTTAGTGGCATTGTGGTTAATGAAATATAAGAAATTGCAACTGCCACCAAACCGTAAATTATCATAGCAGTCAAAGGTTCAAGGACACTGTCCCATTCTTCCGTAGAAAGCTCTGCTGCAATAGAACCGATTGTAATACCGTTAATATAGTCAAAGGTAGATAGCTGAGAAATCTGTTTATTTCCCATTAGCTTTGCCAAAATAAAAAGTACAATTATTGAAGTAAATGTTAATACTAAAGTTTTTATTATAACCATAAAATCACCACTACTATTATGATGATTTTATGGTTTATTATTCATTTTACCAAGGCTTTACTGAGCCTGTAATTTCACTTAATGACTTAATGCCATTCTTGTCCATAAATTCTGCAATGCCTTCATTGATTTTGATAGGTGCATATGGGTCAGTGAACATACAAGTACCAATCTGTAATGCAGTAGCACCTGCCATTAACATTTCAATTGCGTCTTGCCACTTAGAGATACCACCCATACCGATAATAGGAATCTTAACAGCATTTGCAGTTTGCCATACCATTCTTACTGCTACAGGGAAAATTGCAGGGCCTGACATACCACCTGTGTTGTTCTTAATGATAGGTCTACCTGTATTAATATCAATTCTCATACCTGTTAAAGTATTAATCATAGAAATTGCATCAGCACCATTTGCTTCAGCAGACTTTGCAATTTCTGCAATATCGGTAACATTAGGACTTAGCTTTACAATAAGAGGCTTCTTGCAATGGTCACGAACATACTTTGTAATGTTAGCAACACTTTCGCAAGATGTACCGAAAGCAACACCACCACTTTTAACATTAGGACAACTAATGTTAAGCTCAATCATATCAATATCCGTATCACTTAGTTTTTCTGCCATTTGACCGTATTCTTCCTGAGTGTTACCGGCAATATTTGCAATGATAACTGTACCTTGCTTTTTAAGCCAAGGTAAATCTTTCTCAATAAAATGGTCAACACCCGGATTTTGAAGTCCAACTGCATTTAGAATACCTGAAGGAGTTTCTGCAATTCTTGGTGGTGGATTACCAAGTCTTTTCTTTAAGGTAATACCCTTACAAGAAATACCACCTAGGTTTGATAAATCATAAAAATTACTGTACTCATGGCCAAAACCAAAAGTACCTGATGCTGCAATCAGTGGACTGTTAAAGTCAACACCTGCAACCTTTACTGATAAATCTGCCATTAAAATACAACCTCCTTGCTATCAAATACCGGACCGTCTTTACATACATGAACATAATCGTTTGTACCGTTTCTCTTAACTTCACAAGCACAAACCAAACAAGCACCAATGCCACAACCCATTCTTTCTTCAAGGCTAATTTGGCAAGGTACATTATTTTCGTTACAAATTTCAGAAATTGCTCTTAACATTGGCATAGGACCACAAGCACAAACTTCATCAATTTCATCTAACTTTCTCTTTAATACATCAGTTACAAATGCCTTTTCACCGGCTGAACCGTCATCTGTAGTAAGGTAAAGTTCACAATTATCTTTACGGAAATCACTCTGTAAAATTACAAGGTCTTTGTTTCTGAAACCTGTAATTACAATTGGCTTTTCCTTTTGCTTGGATGCATATAGCATTGGAGGTACACCAATACCACCACCGATAAAGCAATATCTCTTTTCAGGTTTAATATCAAAGCCATTACCAAGTGGTGCAATAATGTCAAGTTCTTCTCCTACCTTAACTTTAGATAGAATTTCAGTACCCTCACCCTTTACTTGATAAACAAGTCTTAGGCAAGATTTATCTGCATCACAAATAGAAATTGGTCTTCTAAGAACTTTTCCCGGTACAAGAATATGTGCAAACTGACCCGGTTTTGCCAGAACTGAAAGTTCGGAATTTTCAACCCACATATCAAAAATTCCTGTGGCAATTTCTTCATTTTTAATTACCTTAAACTTTTGTGCATCGTAACTCATAATTTCTCCTTAATAACTTAATTTAACTGTAACTACAGATAAGTTTTCTTTCTTAATAATAGAAACACCTGACTTATCAATATAGTTACTTGGGTACATTGAATTTACTGTATCAATATAAGTAAAGAAAAGTTGATCACCTGAAACGAATAATTGATCAACTGCACCGTTATATTCCAGATAAACAGGATCAATATAAATATGGAAATACTTTTCTTTATTATTTGCTGCATTATAAAGTGCATTTGTCATTTCATCATTTTGATAACTGTACAAATCAGTAAAATGCACTGCCTTCTTTACATAATAGTTTTCTTCTGTACTGTCACATTCAGGTACAGAAAAATTAAAGTTAATAGCCTTTACACCGTTAGTACCGTTAACCTCATCACTTGAACATTTTGAATAAACTTTGCTGATTGTATGGTCTTTCTTTAGCTGACTTTCTGTAATATTAAAGTAGTCATAACGGCTATATTCCTTGCCGTCATCCCAGCTAATATCTGTATAGTACCAGTTGCCCTCTATCTTCACTGCATTCCACATATGAAGTTCTTGACTGCCTTTACCTACTATACCTTTACTTTCAATACCAAGTTGAGATAGTAAATAACCAAATGCCTTTGCATAACCCTCACATACTGCATTGCCGTTTACAATTGCACCATAAGGTGTAAATGCCAAGTAATCATCATCTGAGTCCTTAACATCATCATCGTATTTACATCTGTCAATAATATAATCATGTGCTAAAAGTTCAAGAGAAAAATCATCAAGTCCGTATTCAACAGAATTAATAAACTTATTTACTTCTTTATTAAGTTTATTTTGCATTGTCTTGATTTTTTCAGGTGGCTCATAACTATACAGTTGTATTGCAGTATAACCCTCAGTATTGCTAAAACCAAATTTATCTGTTAGCCAAAATAACATAGGATTATCCTCTTTTACAGCAGTAATTACAAGTCTGATTTCTGCTTGAGTTAGGACAGTATTTTCCATATTTACGATACTGCAAGGATAAATGTCATTTTCATCTTTTTCTTCGGCAACAGAATTTGTACTTTTCAATACCAAATCATAGAATTTTCTTTGGTCATCAGTTTGTAAAGAATCGTAACCGTTCTTGATTTCTATAGGAGTATAGTAATCACTTTTTTCTGACTGCTTTATATCTATATCTTTATAATCTGTATCGTCTTTATCTTTATTTAAATTTTCATTTGAAACAGTAGTTGTAGTTGTTTTATTTTCGGTAGCTTTTGAGGTTTTTCCACAACCTGAAAAACCACACAACAACACACAACCCATAAACAAAGCTAATATTTGTTTTTTCACAATTATTCCTCTTTTCGTTACATTTTATTATACGATATAGGTTATAAATCATAATTCTATATTAGCATTATAATTTTCTGTTACAAGTGTTTTTTATCTAGTATTTTCCTAATCACATTAAAAATAAAATCAAGAAATTTTCAAAAATGCAATAATTGCATTGATAGGTTTTTCATTTTTCCCTACAATTTTATATAGTCATTTCCCCGTAATGACTAAAAAATATAAGGAGGAAAATATGGATATAAAACACCAATCAATCATTCTTGATGTAAACAAGGCAAATATTTTGCCAAATATTATTGCACATCAAGGTGATCAAAAAACAAGATTCATAGATGTAACACTAACAATGTCCGGTGAAGAACTAATCCTAAATGATAGCTACAGAGCCATTCTTAAAGCCTCAAACAATGGTGAAGTAAAGGCTATTAATGACTGTGAAATTGATTTAGAGCAAAACATTATTATTGTTGAATTAACAAGTACAATGCTTGATACTGCCGGTTTCCTAAATTGTGAAATAACAGTAGTGGATGAAGATAAATACATAACTTCACAGAACTTTCTTGTGGAAGTTTCTCTCAGCACAGTAAGTGATGAAGATGAAATTGAAACTTCAAAGGAATACGGTACACTGGTTAGACTTATGAATGAAGTATCTAAAATTGAAAGTGATGCAAAGGTAGTTAAGGATATAATCAGCCACCTAGCTGAAATTACAGATATTGATGCACTTGTAAATAGCAAGGCTGATAAGGAAACTGTTGAAAAAGAGTTAGCTAAGAAAGCTGACACAACAGACCTTGATACAAAGGAAAATATATCTAACAAAATTGATACAATCAACTTTCCCAGCACAACCTACTATCCATCAAGTAAAGCAGTATGGGACTATGTAAATTCTAAAATTTCAACACTAATCAATGATATTGAAAATCTGAAAAATAACAAAGTTAATATTACTGACTTTAACATTTTTAAGGACTCTACAAATAGCAATATTTCTACAAATTCAACTAATATTGAAAATCTTAAAAATGAATTAGCTGAGAAAAATAAAAAGATTAATGACCTCTCAATTAAAGTCACAACGGATAAAGCCGGTAATACCACTATTAGTGATAGTAGTAACAACAATATTGTTGGATTAAATATGTATGGTAAAACAACTCAAAGTACAACACCTACACCAACCAATCCCGTTGCTATTAAGGATATTAACAATCCTAAAATTACTGTTACAATTGATAGTGATAGTCAAAGTATTAATATTCAATGCACATTAAGAGGTATAGGAAATGTGTGTGATACTCTAACAGTAAATAGCGATGGCACAGGTTACATAACACAAAGATTATTTGCTGAAAGAATCACATCACAGAAAAAATCAACCAGCTACGAATGGAATTATTCAAAAGCAACCCATAGATTTTTCAGAAACGACTATTCATATTCATTTGATGTGAAAGACAACAAGCCTTTAATTTTGTGTAGTCACCTTGATGTAGGAGAAAATGAAAAGAATACTGATTTTGATAATTCAATAGGTTGGATAAATGTTGGTGGTGTTGGAATTGCAATCAGAATAACTGAATTTGATGGTGATATTGCAAAATTTAAAAAGTGGCTTGATGACAATGAAGTGTATGTTGTAGCACCACGGTCAAAACCCATTACCGTTAATTTGTCAAAAGATGAAGTTGATAAAATACTGTCACTTCATACCTATTATCCTAGTACAAAAATTAGTGCCGATGCTGATTTTGAAGCAACTTATATTGCCGATACAAGGAAATACATAGACAGTAAAGTCAGCTAAAAATCACTACTACAATAATATTTCATAAAATGTAATACCATTGGAACAGAAAAATAAAGAATAAAAAGTTCCCATTTTATCAAAAACATCCTGTATGGGAACACAAGTAAAAATATAAAGAAGAGATTTTATGAGTGGAGAAGTAGTTGTTGCTTTGATAACACTTTTAGGTTCGGCTATCGGTACAATCGGTGGTATTTTTGCAACAAACAAAATGACTGCTTACAGAATAGAACAGCTAGAGAAAAAGGTTGACAAACACAACCAAGTAGTTGAAAGAATGTACGAAGCAGAAAAAAATATTTCTGTCATTTCGGAAGAAATCAAAAATGTAAATCATAGAATAGAAGAACTAGAACATTAGGAGGAATGTATTTGAAAAATTTTAAACAATGGCTAAAGTGTGCTACTGTCAGAGCCGTAAAAACTATAGCACAAACTGCAGTTTCTACCATTGGTGTTACTGCAATGTTGGATGAAGTAAACTGGGTTGCAGTAGTTTCTGCTTCCCTACTTTCAGGAATTTTATCTATGCTTACTTCAATCTCAGGATTACCGGAAGTAAAGGAGAACAATACTAATGCAAAAGGCAATTGATGTTAGCAAGTGGAACGGTGACATTGACTACACCGGTGTAAAATCAATAGGTATTAACAATGTAATTATTCAATGTGGTTACGGAATGGAAAGTAATCAGAAAGACCCATATTTTGATAAAAATTATAGAAAAGCAAAAGAAAATAAAATGCGTGTTGGTGTGTATCACTACAGTTATGCAAAATCAGTTAATGAAGCAAGAAAAGAGGCAAACACCTGCCTAAAATGGATTAAAGGTAAGGACCTTGACTTACCGATTTATATAGATATGGAAGAAGAGAATTTGACCTATTTAGGCAAAGAAATTCTAACTAAAATTGCAATTGAATTTTGCAAAGTAATTGAAAAATCCGGATATACTGCCGGTGTATATGCCAATGCAAATTGGTTCAAGAATTATTTAAATTATAATGAAATCAAGAAAAATTACAGCATTTGGCTTGCACAATATGGAGATAAAAAAGATTTTAGTTGTGACATTTGGCAATACACTTCGCAAGGTAAAATCAGAAAAAATGCAAGTAACTTTGATATGAACTATATCTATAAAAATCCTGTTATTTATGTAACAGTGAAGAAGAAAACAGGACTTTATAAATATGGATACAGAGATTATATTACCGGAACAAGTAAAGTAAAAAGAACTGTTGAGAAAGGAACAAAGCTAAAATGGATTTATGACGATATGTACGGTTGGTCAAAAGTACAGTATCAAGGAAAGGATTATTTCGTTACAAATTCTGTTCTAAACAGAAGTAGCCTTTCAACATTTCCTAAGGAAGTTTTGAAAAAAAACACCAAGGTATATGTAATTAAAAATAACAAAATCAAGAAATCAAAAGTTTTAAGAAAAGGTAAAAAAGTAACACTTGTGTGTACCTTTGAAAATGGTAAATTCAAGGGCTATGACTACCTTTCCTCAGGTATAAACAGATACCTGAGAAAGTAATTTTATAGTTAGTTTTATGTGCAATTCGTTTTTACAATAATCAAAAAAAGAAGAACAAGAATCTTTATAACAACTCTAAGGGGCAGTGTATTCACTGCCCCTTCACTATAGTTTTATCTTTATTAAACTACAGTTCATTAATTCTTTATAGCTGAAATTTCGGCTTATTATTTAACTGAGTTTTCGTAGCTTTCAATCATTTTCTTAACCATATTACCACCGATCTGACCTGCCTGACGGGATGTTAGGTCACCGTTGTAACCGTCCTTTAGGTTAACACCTACTTCTGATGCAGCTTCCATCTTTAGCTTATTAAGAGCAGCCTTTGCTTCCGGTACATTAATCTTGTTATTTGAGTTTGACATATAAATTTTTCCTTTCTTCTCAGCATATTCACTTTAAGAATTATTCATTTATTCTATGAATATTATATTCTTATAGTGAAAGAATACTGAATGTTGTTTCTTTTTCTATCTATATTTTTAAGCAACAATTTCTTGTTGCAATAGTATTGTATGAGTATATAAACGAAATATTAAATGCAAATTTTGTTTTTTATTTTGCAAATTTTTGGGCAAAAAAATAAGGACTTAAAAAGTCCTTAAATTCACAAAATAATAAAATCAATTATTCTTCATCATTTTATTTGCATGGTGCTTCAGTGCAGAAAATGTTTCATCACTGATAACATGTTCAATCTTACAAGCATCAGCAGCTGCTACTTTTTCATCAACACCCAACTTTTTGAACAATGCAGTAAGTACAGTATGTCTTTCATAAGTTTTCTCAGCTACTTCCCTACCTAAATCAGTAAGAGCAAGGTGACCGTCACTGTTAGCAGTAACATAACCACCGTCTTTCAGCAGTCCCATTGCTCTACTTACGCTAGGCTTTGAGTAACCTAAGTATTCACCAACATCTATAGAACGAACATAAGGGTGTTCTTTACTAAGTACATATATTGATTCCAGATACATTTCGCCTGATTCTTTTAGTTGCATAAATAAAAGCCCTCCTAAAATAAGGTTATATATATTTTAACATATATATATACTTTATGCAAACATTATTTATGCAAATTTTACTTTATATTAACAAAAGCCACCTACTATATGATAGGTGACTTTTGATTTATAAATTTACTTTACATTTACTTTTAGCTTTAGAGTTCTAACGCCGTTAACCTTAACCTTTAGATTAGCAGTACCCTTTTTCTTACCTACAATGAAAATTTCATTTGTTTCCTTAGCTTTTGCTACAAATACAATAACATTCTTTTTGTTGCCTGTGCACTTAATAGCAATGCTTGGTACTTTGCCTTGTACTCTAACTACTGTGCTATTGCCCTTTTTTATATTAACATTAGCTTTTGATAATTTTGGTGCAGTAGTTACAGATATTTTAGTAGTAAGTTTTTTACCATTAGTTAGTGTAGCAGTAACTGTTGTATTACCCTTATTTAAACCGGTTACAACACCCTTATTGTTAACCTTTGCTACCTTATTATTAGACACTTTATAGCTCTTTACAGTACCATTAATCAACTTAACAGCAACATTAGCACCGGACTTTACAGAATATTTTGAACTTAAGAATCTTGCTGATGTTGGGTCATATACTTTCTTGCCATCCTTATAAGCAGTAAAGTGGATAACATTCTTGCTATCAACCTTATTTAGCAAGGAAATAACCTTAGCTATACTGATATTATCTTCATCATAACAATAACGAAGTGGCTTTACTGTATTATTCTTTACAACAAATAAACCTAAAGCATCAGGATACATTGTGTAATACTCAAAAGTATAATCATCTAATTCCATTGTTTCAGATGATGTATCAGGATCAGGGCCTTGAGCACTACCATAAAAGATTGTATTATTACCGACTTTGCCTAAATTGATAATACCGTAGTCAGCATTACTGCTAGGATTTTTGTAGCCGACTTTTTTCATATAATTATAAAATATATCATATGGTGTTTTTTTCTTTGAGGACTCAGTTCTGTCACCATAAACCAAATCGCTTAACAGATAGCTTGACATACTGGTAATTTCATCTGAAGATGCCAATTTATAAATTTGGTCTTTAGTTAAGTACAAATCAGCATTAGGAAGACCAAAGCAATAGTAAGAATATCTGTATTGACCTTCACCTAATATGTCATCAACAATTTTCTTGTCAATTACATTATAGGTTCTAATGCTACCTAAATCAGTAAACCAAGTATCAACATAGATTTCTTCTGTGTCAGTAGCTTCAGCTATTCTTTGCTTTAACTTATCGCTAAACTTACTTGTTACATCTTTTTCTGTTTCATCAGCCATTACAACAACCATTGTAGAAAATACCATCATAATAGCTAATGTGATTGATATTAATTTTTTCATAGAATTACCTCCAATTTTAAATTATTAGAATTTTCTTATATAAATATTATAATCTTTTAAGATTATAAATGATAGAGCAAAAATAGCTAAAATTTGGCACTTTTTTTGTGCACCACTAGATTTCTTCTAAGTATTTTTATTTAATATATACAATATCAATATACTTATTTAAACATGTTGCCAAAAGTATTTAACTAATCATACAAAAGAAATATCCCCCATAATTTGGGGGATTTCTCTTTACAAGGGGTTATATAAATAAATAGGAGTTGGACATTTTATTCTATGAAAATCACTTTTCATAAACACACTTTATAAATACATTTTTAATAATGATAAAATCAATTAAAAACAAACTTAGTAGTCTGCTTATACTTTTCATTTGCTTTAATAACAGTTGTAGGGAAAATATCCTGATTTACTGCATCAGGGAAGCCCTGAGTTTCAAAGCAAATACCTGAGTTTTCTTTATATGCCTTGCTATGTTTACTTTCTGTGAGAGGTACATCAACATAGTTAGCTGAATAAATATGAACACCTTTCTGTGTTGTGTAGCACTTTAGGTTAATGCCGGTTTTCTCACCGATTAATGATGATGCAAGTACAAGGTCATCACCGTTATGATTTAGCACAAACATATGGTCAATACCATTTGCAAGGCTAATTTGTATATCACTGCTGTTTAGAGCAGTTTCAACTTCCTTAAATTCGCTAAAGTCAAATGGACTACCCTTAGTAGGAGTAATCTCACCTGTTGGAATTAGGCTTTTGTTAATAGGAATATAGCTTTTTGAGTTCACTTTCAGTAGGTGGTTTCTAACACTACCACTGGTGTCACCGTTAAGGTTAAAGTAAGAATGGTTTGTCATATTACAAACAGTATCTTTGTCAGAAACTGCACCATACTCTATTGTTAAGGTACTGTCATTGTCAAAGGTATATTTTACTTTTACCTTTAGGTTACCGGGATAACCCTCTTCACCATCAGCACTTGTCATTGTAAATACAACACTGTCATTCACAATTTTAGTATTCCATAGCTTTCGGTTAAAACCTACATTGCCACCATGAAGATGGTTGTTGCCGTTGTTAATAGGCAAAGTATATGCCTTGCCCTTTAAAGTAAATTTACCGTTAGCAATTCTGCCACAACATCTGCCGATTGTACCACCAAAGTAAGTACCGTTATTTTCATAATCTGCAATATGCTTATAGCCTAGCACAACATCAGTTAAGTTGTCATCCTTATCCTTAATCATTAAGGATACAATAGTTGCACCATAGTCACATACTGTTACACTTTCACCTATATTATTAACAATAGTATATAGGTGAGTATTTTCACCTTTTGAAGTTGTTTCAAAATCCCTGATTTCTACCTTTGACATTATTTTCACCTGACTATTACAATGTTTCAATAAACTTTCTAAATGCTTTTTTGCCACTTTCGTTTCTCTTAAATACACCTGCATCTTTAAGTACATTTAAGAACACTTCACCGATTTCTTGGTGGAGAATTTCATCAATATTTTCTTCATTGATTGAACTGTATTTCTCAGTAAATTCATTTACCCAATCAGTATGTTTACTGATTTCTTCAATACCGGAAATATCCTTACCCTTCAGAATTGCATCCTTTAGCATAGCCATTTCTTTCTTTAATCTTGATGGCAAAACTGCAAGTCCCATAACTTCAATAAGACCGATATTCTCTTTCTTAATATGATGTAAATTTTTGTGTGGATGGAATACACCTAATGGGTGTTCCTCAGTTGTAATATTATTTCTCAGTACAAGGTCAATTACATACTTACCATTCTTTGTGAAAACAATAGGTGTAATTGTTGAGTGTCTTTCACCGTCAGTTTCAGCAAAGATAAAACTATCTTCATCAGTATAGTTTCTCCATTTATTAAGGATATGTTCTGAAAGTTTAATAAGACTGTCGGTATCTTCACCTGTAAGTCTGATAACTGACATAGGCCATTTTACAATTCCACATTCCACATTTTCGTAACCTGATACGGAAAACTTTTCTTCTACATCAGCTTTATTAAGTGCAAAGTTATATCTTCCGCCTTGGAAATGTTCATGAGTTAGAATTGAACCACCAACAATAGGCAAATCGGCATTTGAACCGATAATGTAATGTGGGAACATTTTGATAAAGTCAAATAGCTTTCTAAATGTTGATGAGTCAATAACCATAGGTGTATGTTCACCGTTAAAAACAATACAATGTTCATTGTAATAAACATATGGTGAATACTGCATATACCACTGACTGTTATCAAGTGTTATAGGAATGATTCTGTGGTTACTTCTTGCAGGATGGTTAATTCTACCGGCATAACCTTCATTCTCTTTACATAGTAAGCACTTTGGATAGCTTGATTGCTTTTGTAACTTTGCCTGAGCAATAGCCTTAGGGTCTTTCTCAGGCTTAGAAAGATTAATAGTAATATCAATGTCACCATATTCTGTGGAGGTTTTCCACTTTAAATCTTTCTTTACTCTATATCTTCTGATATAGTCGGTATCTCTGCTAAACTTATAATAATAATCAGTAGCCTTTACAGGAGAAACATTGTAGTTACTCCAAAATTCTTTAATAACTTCTGATGGTCTTTTTACCATTGTACTCATAATTCTAACATCAAATAAGTCACGATATGTAACTGTATTCTCAGGAATTAGATTTCTTTCATAAGCATAGTCAAGTAGACCACTTAAAATTTCTTCAAGGTTACTTTCAGAGTCATCAGTAAGTTCTGCATTACTGTCATCAGGTTCATCCATCTTGTATAAATCAAGTAACTGATTGATAGTATAGATAGTATCTTCTTTTTCTATAAGGCCTGTGTTTAGTCCATAAGAAACTAATCGTAAAATCAAACTATATAAACTTGTTTTCATTGCTAAAACCTCACTTACTGTATCCGTTAGGATGGGTAGAATGCCACTTCCAAGCTGTACTGATAATTGTATCTAGGCTGTCATATTCAGGACACCAACCAAGAACTTTCTTTGCCTTATCACTTGAAGCAATAAGTACTGCAGGGTCACCTGCTCTTCTACCCTCTTCAACAACTTTAATGTCCTTACCTGTAACTTCCTTTGCTTTTTCAATAACTTCTTTTACTGTAAAGCCTACACCGTTACCTAGGTTGAAAATATCACTTTTGCCACCATTAACAAGGTACTGTACTGCAAGGATATGAGCCTGTGCTAAGTCTGTAACATGGATATAATCCCTTACACAAGTGCCATCTTTAGTGTTGTAGTCTGTACCAAAAATGCTGATGTGGTCACGCTTACCGGTAGCAGTTTGTAGGATAATTGGGATTAGATGAGTTTCAGGAGAATGAGCCTCACCGATTTCACCACTAATATGAGCACCACAAGCATTGAAGTATCTTAGTGATACATAATGGAGGTTGTGAGCCTTTTCTACCCAATAGAACATTCTTTCCATTGACTTCTTTGTTTCACCGTAACAGTTAGTTGGATTAGTAGGGTCGGTTTCTAGGATAGGTGTTCTTTCAGGTTCACCATAAGTTGCAGCAGTTGAAGAAAATACAACCTTGTCAATGTTGTGAGCAACTAAAGATTGTAACAACACCTTAGTACCGTTAAGGTTATTGTCATAGTACTTAAGTGGGTTTGTCATACTTTCACCAACTAAAGAATTAGCTGCAAAGTGAATTACTGCATCAATGTCCTTTTCATTGTCAAGAACATTGTCAATATCTTCTCTGTTTCTAAGGTCACCCTTATAAAATTTGGCATCAGGATGAACTGCCTCTATGTGACCTGTTTCCAAATTGTCAAATACAACTACACTGTGACCTTGTTCAATAAGTCTATATACTGTATGTGAGCCAATATAACCAGCTCCACCTAAAACCAAAATTTTCATAAGTTTCCTCCTTAAATTACTCTGATACCACCGTATTTTCTAATCTTTAGAATATGACAAGAATTTTCTCCAAAAACATTGTCAATAAATGACTTGTAGCTATCTACAAAGTCGTTGTGTACAAATGCCTGAATTGTACCGGCAAATCCACCACCATGAACTCTGCTTACACCATATGTTCTTAGTAGGCTTTCGCTTAGTGCAAGGGCAATTGACATATTCTGATGTTGTACATCTCTGTTTGTATAAACATTTTGTAGATACTTAAATGATGAGTTACCTGACTTTTTGATTGCATCTAGGAATTCATCAAACTTACCCTTTTCAAGAGCATCAACTGCGTTTTGAACATTCTTTTCTTCTGTAAAGAAGTGGAATGCTCTAAGAGCAGGTCTGTCACCTACTGCCTCTCTAATTTTAGCAAGTTGAAGATAAAATTCGTTTGAGTCACATTCTCTAAGAACTTCCTTGCCCATATAGTTTGCAACTTTCTTCATTTCAGAAGGAATCATTGCATAGTCATCAGTAAGGTCAACATGGTCACCCTTGGTATCTACAATACATAGGCTGTAATTATACTGTTCAAAATCTGTAGTGATTTTCTTTACAATAGGCTTTTCAGGGTTTTTAAAATCAATATTGATAATACCACCAACTGAACAAGCCATCTGGTCCATAAGACCACAAGGTTTCTTGAAATATACATTTTCTGCAAATTGAGAAATCTGTGCAATTTCTACTGAGTCAATTTTCATATCATTGTATAGACCTGAGATAATTGTACCGATAATTACTTCAAAAGCAGCAGAAGAAGAAAGTCCTGCACCAACAAGTACATCACTTGTTGCATAAGCATTAAATCCACCGATTTTGTAGCCTTTATCCTTAAGTCCTTTTAGTACACCTCTGATGAGGCTGACTGTTGTGCCTGCCTCATCATCGTTAATTCTTAAGTCGTTAATATCAAGTGTAATCATATCGTAACCATCAGATACAAGTTTAATAATGTTATCGTTATGCTTTGATGCAATAGCGATTGTATCTAGGTTAATTGAAGTTGCAAGAACCTTACCGTGCTGATGGTCTGTGTGGTTACCACAAACTTCACTTCTACCCGGTGCACTAAAGATTTCTACATCGTCAGGGCAAAAGATTGTTTCGTACTGTTCAATAGCATTGATGTATCTTTTCTTCTGATAATCAAGTACATTTTCATCTACATAAACATCTTTAAGTACATTGTCGTATTCACCGTTAGATATTTTAGTAATAGCATCCTTAGTGTTAATCATTACTTAACACCTACCTTTAAAGTATCTTTAGCTGAAAAATGTGATGGTTCTGTAACACCATTTTCGTTAATTTCTTCTGTCATATCAATCTTGCCTTCTCTTCTGGCAGTAATAGTATTGATAATTCTCTTTAACATATTGTCATGTAGTTTATACTTTTTCTTATATACTACATAAGCGATTAGCATACAGATTGCTGGAATAATACACATTAAAGCACTGATTGATGCAACTGTTGCAAATGACTGTTCCTGACCCGGAACATACTTTGTACTACCTAGAGCAGCACCGATACCAAGAGCAGTTAAAGCTGCTGTAAACTTAACAATTAGTGTCTGTAGTGAGAATACAACACCTTCGTTTCTAACACCAAGTTTGTATTCACCATAGTCAACAACATCAGCAAGGAATACTGTTGCACAACCAAGTTCAAGACCTGTACCAAGTTTTACAATAACACCTGAGATTGAAGTTAGTACAACATTGTTTGGAGCAAATATACCAACAAGTAGTAGCATAATCAAACCAAAAGCAGGAAGTGTACAAGCAAGTAGGAATGATGTTTTTCTTGAAAGCATCTTAGCTACCTTAGGGAATACAATCAAACCAACAACTTCAGCAATAGATGCACTAATCATAAATGATGACATCATATCGGCATCACCACAAACATATTTGAAGTAGTATGTTGCAACACCCATAATGCACTGAATACCAATGTTGTATAGGAAAATTAGTGTAACAGCCCATCTTAGCTGATCGTTCTTACCGATAATCTTAAAAATATCTTTGAACTTAACCTTCTGTTCAGGAACTGATTTGTCCTGACCCTTAGGTAGGTTAATAACTGTAATACCGATTGTTAGGATAAATACTGCTGCAATAATTAAAGCAAAACGATGATAACCTGCTTGGTTAGTTGTGCCACCACTAAGTGCTTTAATAATCTTTACACCAAAACCGGCAATAATTAGTGACTGACCGATACTTGCGAAAATTCTAGGTAAAACTGAAACCTTTTCTCTTTCTTCAGGGTTAGTAGTTAGGTTAGGAATAATTGACCAATAAGGAATATCCATAATTGTGTAAGTCATACCCCACATAATATATGCTGCAGTAGCAAATACACAAAGGCCAACACCACTTAGGTGGAAATCTGTAAACAATACTACAAATATTACTGAGTTAACAAGTGTACCGATTACAAGCCAAGGAATGAACTTACCCCATCTTGACCTTGTATTGTCAACAATCATACCCATAAATAGGTCGTTAAATGCGTCCCATAGTTTTGCAACAAAGAACATTGCACCGATAAATGCAGGATTTACTTTGATAATATCTGTAAAGTAAATCATTGAGAATGTGGCAATCATACCGTAAATCATATCTTTACCTAAAGCACCAAATGCAAAGGTATATTTGATTCTTGCAGGAATCTTGCCGTCAAGTCTGCGTTCAGAACTGCGTTTCATAAAAAATCCTCCTTAAATTAAAAAATGAAACTAACCGTGCAAAATACATAAAAGAAATTAATATTATTAATTATTAATATGTCTTTTGCTTATCTGTTAACTAAATTATATGTTTTGTTTCATAAAAAGTCAATAGATTTAGTAAACAAAATTAAAGTTTATCTATTTTTCACTAAACAACCCTTGCATATTTAGTAAATATTCACTATAATAAGAGTAGAGGTGATGTACTTGGCTACTATTAGAGATGTAGCAAAGAAAGCTAATGTTTCTGTTGCTACTGTTTCAAGGGTACTAAACAATGACACAACACTTAGTACTTCTATTGAAACCAGACAAAAAGTCTTTGCAGCAGCAAAAGAACTGAATTATGTTAAGAAAAAGCGAACAGTATCAGCTCCTACCTGTGTTATCGGCATTTTACAATGGTTCTCATCAAAGCAAGAAATTGAGGACAACTACTACTTCTTGATGCGTCAGGGTATTGAGGACTACTGTTCTAAGAATAATATAAATATTGTAAGAACTTTCAAAACAGATGTTAACTATATGGAAGCACTAAACGATGTTGACGGTATAATTTGTTTAGGAAAGTTTAGTAAACAAGAGGTAGAAAATTTACGAAACTTAAACAGTAATATTGTTTTTCTAGATATGATTGTTGAGAATATTGAAATTACTTCTATCTCCCTTGACTTTAGACAAGCAGTTAACGATGCAGTTAACTATCTATATAACCTAGGTCACAAGGATATAGGTTTCTTAGGTGGTATTGAGGAGCTTGAGGATGGTACAGTTTATCCTGATAAGCGTTTATCAGCTTTTGAAAATGCTTGTGAAAATAAAGGCATTAACTACAAAAATTATATTTTACAGGACAAGTTCACTACTGCATCCGGTTACAGTATGATGAAAGAACTTATTGAAAGTGAAAGAGTACCATCAGCAATTTTTGCAGCAAGTGACCCTATAGCTATCGGTGCTATGAGGGCATTACAAGAAAATGGCTACAAAATTCCTGAAGATGTTTCTATTATCGGTTTTGATAATACTGAACTTTCAGGATACACTAACCCACCACTAACCACAATGAGTGCACCGGTTTATGCAATGGGTATTTATGGTATAGAGGTTATCAATACTATGTTACATTCTAAAAACAACAAGCTACTTTCTCCTATGAAAATATATATGCCTTGTCCTATTAAAATCAGAAATTCATGTGGAAAGCCACAACAGTAAAAGTATAAGGAAACACCCACCAAAAAATTGGTGGGTGTTTTTCTGTTAAATGCTATATTAAGCTTTACTTAAAAATTATTCAATTACTGTGTAATTCTTAAATCCATTGTAATAGGCATATGATTCACCTTCAGTACCCTTATATACAGTAAACTTAAATGAATCATCTCTATTTTCACCACTATCTCCAACAGGTGGATAGAAATATGTACCACCATCTAAATAGCCTAGTGCACATTCATCTATAGAAAATACTGATTTAGGAATTGTTACTTTCTTTAATTTTTTATTTAGTTCAAATGCATATGCACCAATACCAAGTAAGCCCTCATTCAATGTTAGCTTTGATAAATTAAAACAGTTTGCAAAGGCAGACTCATCAATAAACTCAACTTTACTTGGAAGAATTATTTCAGGTATTTTTTCACAACCAAAAAAAGCTTCTTCACCTATATTTTTTAAATTCTTTGGAAAAGTTATTTTTGTTAGGGATTTACAAAATGTGAAAGCGCCATAAGGAATATCAGTTAAATTATCTGAAAGCTTTACTTTAGATAATGAGGAACAGTAATAAAAAGCAAATTTATTCATTTGAGTAACACTGTTTGGAATATCCACCTTTTTTAAATTAGTACAATATGAAAAAGCACTCTTACCTATATAAGTAACTCCACTAGGAATTGTTAACTTAGAAATAGGAGAAAAGGAGAATACATTACTCAAAATATACTTTGAACCTTTTTTGATATTAGCAATCTTTGTCTTATTTTTACAACTAACTACAGCATTATCACAATACAAAATATTATCTTTCCAATTTGACTTCACATTATAAATATTAGATTTATTAAAAGCTTTGTCACCCCAAAAAGTAATTTTGTTTGATAACTTAACATTTCTTAATTTAGTAGTTTCTGCAAAAGCACAAGTACCAATACTTGTAACTGAGTCAGACATTTTAATAGTCTTTAAATTTTTGTTGCCTTTAAAAGCATCTTTTCCGATTTCTTTTACATTACTAGGAACAGTATAAGTTGTTTTTTTATTATTTGGTATATATAAAACAATTCTTTTTAGATATTTATCAAACAAAGTATTACCCACTACCTTGTAACGCTTATTGCTTTTATCCAAAGTAATTTTACTTAACTTATCACAACCTGAAAATGGATTAGCTCCGATTTTCTTAATTTTTTTGGGTAAATCAACTTTCTTAAGACTTTTACAATCACTGAATGCTGAGCTATCCAGCAGTTCAAGTTTTTTAGGTAAATTAATTTCTTTAAGATTGGTACAGCCTTCAAATGCTTTAGCATATATTGCATTTAATGAACTTGGTAACTTAACATTCCTAAGTTTTTTGCAATCTTTAAAAGTTCTACTATCGATCACTTCTATTTTCTTAGGCAAAGTAACGCTTTCAATACAAGCAGGAATACTCATGCAACCAAGTGATGTTGCATTTGCAGAGAACTTAATTTTCTTTAGTTTTGTACAATAGCAAAATACTAAATTACCAGATTCGGTAACACTATCAGCTATTTCTACTTCTTCCAACTTGTAATTTTTGTAATCAAGATCCTGATCCATAGCTCTATCGTAATCTTCAGAAACTCTTAGCTTATTAATATTTGTAACACCATTTTTTACAATTATCTTTTTAGCATTAAAAGCTACTTTTCTTGGTATCTTACTAGTCATCTTACCCTTACCGTAAATAGTAAGAACATTGTTCTTGTAAGTCCACTTTACATTCTTACCACACTTGCCACTTTTAGTTGAAGATGCAGATACTGATACATTGTTGTTTGTTGCTGCACTTGTAGTTAGTGGCATAACTGTAAATGCACTGCTTACAATCAACATTGCCATAACTAATGCAAATCCTTTTTTGAAAAGTTTCATTTAATCATTTCCTTTCTTGTGTAACTTTTTCTGAATCATCTTCATTTTTACCTGTTACATATATAACACTTTTCAACTTTCCAAAAGGTTACATAATTTTGAAACTTTTTTAAAAAATTTTTATACTAAAACATACCATAGCAAATTTATTCCTAAGAAAACTAAATTCATAAAAGTAAATACAATTATATATCTTGAAATTTTAATATTTTCATTTTGTAAAAACTTAAATGAAATCAAACTTGCCATAGATGCAATTAGTGTACCCAAACCACCAATATTCACACCAATAAGCAATGCACTGCCATTGTCGGTAAACTTAGAAAGCAAAATACTTGCCGGAACATTTGAGAAAATTTGACTTGATAATACACCAACCCATACTTCATTACCGATAATTATTCCTTGTAAAAAATTATGTATATATTCTATATTACCTAAATTACCTATAAAAATAAATAAAAATACAAATGTAAAAATAAGACTATAATCAACCTTTATCAGTGTTATTCTGTCAAGAGATAAAATTGCAATTAACAAAACACCCAATAATACTCTGTAGTCCAAAATTTTGAACACACTAAACAAAGCTAAAATAAATAGTATCCCATACATAATAGGCAAGAAAGAATTTTTGCTACCCTTTACCCTATTAAGTTCTTTTTCTACTGTAATGCTTTCATTTCCTACAAATAGGGATAATACAACTAAAAGCACCAACGACAACACAGAATAAGGAATTATAGCAATTATAAATTCATCAATATTCATATTGTAGTTAGAAAACAAATAAAGGTTTTGTGGATTGCCGATAGGTGTTGTCATACTACCTAAATTTGCAGATATTGTTTCAAGCGTTACAATATAAATCAGTTTACTTTTCTGATGAGATATTTCTAACAAAATTATGGTAAAAGGCACAAATGTTATAAGTGTCACATCATTAGTAATAATCATTGAAATAAAGAAACACAATAAAACTAATGTAACAGTAACTCCCCTAATAGTATGAACTTTATGTACTAACTTTTCTGCCAATAATTTGAATAAGCCCAACCTATTAAGACCGGCCATTATTGTCATTAAACAAAACAGTAGCCCTAATGTTCTCCGGTCAATATAGTCAATATACCTTTCACTAGGTGGAACAAAAAACATAGAAATTATTGCCAATACAAAAGAAATAATCAGTACAATTTCTTTCTTTACAAAATCAATTACTCTATTCATATAATCTTCCTAAAATTTATTTCCATACTATTTTAGCCTATAATCCGTAATAATACAACAAAAGCTACCCATAACTATGGGTAGCTAAATAATAAAACTTAAATTATCTATTTAGTGGTGGAATTTCTTCTTCGTCATAAGTTGCATCACAATACAGACAATGATATGACTTTTGAACATAACTATCATTAGTAGGCTCAAAGTCAACTACCTTTTCATCAGTCCAACAATGGCCAAGTGCCGGTATTACAATTTCTTCAGTTTCGTCACAATACTTGCACATTCTAACAACAAGTCCATCTGTTTCACAATCGGCATAATCTATAATTTCTGATTCTCCAAAACAATGTTCTGTTGCAGGAATATAATATGTGTCACAAGTTTCATCACAATCATCACAATAAATATACGCAACACCTATGTCTGTACAAGTAGGTTCTTCATCAACTGTAAAATATTTTTGCCAGTGATGGTCAACAGTATCAAGGGTTCTTTCTTGTATTTTCTTACAAGACTTACAAACCCTAGTTTCTACACCTTCATCTTGACAAGTAGGTGCTACAGAAACTGTCCATTCACCGAAGTTGTGACCTGTAACTGTAACAGTACATTTCGCTACCTTTTTACTGCCATCCATTGTTTGGGCAGAAATTACTGCCTTGCCATTTTCTATACCTTTAACAATTCCACTATCGGTTACAGTGGCAACTTTATTGTTTGAGCTTTTCCACAAAACTTCCTTACAATTACCTTTTACAGTAGCCTTTAGTTTTAGACCTAGTCCTGCAGAAATTTTTGCTGACTTTTTATTTAATTTAATAGACTTTGCTTTGCTACTGTTGTTTACAACACATTTGCTATATACTCCACTACCGTCACCTGAGGTACATTTGATTACTGCACAACCTTTACTCTTTACAGTAACAACACCTTTTTTATTTACAGTCACAATCTTCTTGTTAGATGACTGCCACTTTACAATTCTGTTATCGGCTTTAGTTGGTGTTACCTTTGCTTTTAATGTAACCTTTGTACCTTTTCTGCCGGTAATAAGTGTTTTGTTTAGCTTAATAGTTTTTACTGCCTGTTTTACAGTTACAACACATTGTGCTGACAATTTACTGCCATCAGTAGATTTTACAGTAATTTTTACTATGCCTTTTCTTAAACCTACTACAACACCTTTTTCTACAGTTGCAATTCTTTTATTTGATGAAGTCCATAAAAGCTTTTTGTTATTTGCATTTTTAGGATAAACCTTTGCAACTAATTTTACACTTTTATCTGACAAAACAGTAGCCTTAGTTTTATTCAACATAATTTTCTTTACATAAACATTAGTATCCTTAACCTTAGGCAATGTATAAGTTGTTTCTTCCATTTCAGGTTCAGTAGGATAGTCAACATACCTTGAACTTGGCTCTATATCATAATCATTAGTTGGTTCTTCAATATCGGAATTATCCTCTGTAGGAATTGTCACTTCATTATTATTTGTTTCTGTTGTTTCTGTTGTTTCTGTATTATCAGTTGGTGTTTTTATATTATTGTCATTATCATTATTGATAACGGTAGTCACTTCAACACTACTTGGCTCAGTAAAGTTACTTTCAACAGTTGATGTTCCTTCTATAGTGTTATTCACTGTAGTTTCTGTTACAGAGTCAGTAGGTACAACAGGTATTGTATTGTCAGACTCAATAGGAACAAATGTAAAGTCATTTTCCTCAGCATACTGTTGTGCAGTTGAACCGTAATATCCTTTTATAACAAAGTCATCATTTTTGATAAATTCAGTAACCACACCATCATCATCAAAAACATATGAATAACCAAAAGGTTTATTCTCACTAACTTCATCATCAAAATTGTACTCAGTATTTGTAATAGTAATTTCACTTAGCTTAGGTGTGTCACTTAAAGAAATATTACCGTAACAGTCCCACATTGATGGAAAAGCAATTGCAGTTACATAATCAAAT
The DNA here is from genome assembly GCF_040096285.1 of Ruminococcoides intestinihominis. NCBI lineage: Bacteria > Bacillati > Bacillota > Clostridia > Eubacteriales > Oscillospiraceae > Ruminococcoides > Ruminococcoides intestinihominis. The sequence goes on from NZ_JBBMEY010000023.1 coordinate 23,424, forward strand.
TCGCTATTAAGTTTACCTAAACTATTTCTAAATTGATTTTCTGAGAACACCTCATTAGTAGTATTGTATGCTACAACATAACCGTCAATTTCTTCAGGTACAGTAACATCTCCACCACTACCTAGATATGTAATAAGTGAAACTTTGTCATCTTGCAAAGTATAAAGATAGTCAACATCATCAGACTTTTTATATGTACCAAGTGAAGTAAAAGTAAAGTTACAGTTATTTGCATACTTTTCTACATTTGAACCGGTATATCCACTAATAGTAAAGCCTGAAACTCTGCTGTACTTATTAGTATCATCATTATACATATATCCAAAGGCATTTGCACCAACTCTGCTTACTGAGTTAGGAAGTGAAATCGACTTTAGATTTTTGATATTGCCGAAACCGTCACCATAAATTGCCTTTAGGCCATTGTCTATATTTATTTTAGTAAGTGAGGTACAACCGTCAAAAGCAAAATTTTCAACAACTCTTACACTGCTTTTAATATTAACAGTCTTTAGCTTTGCAAAATTAGTCACACCATAGCTACCTATAATCTGAACATTGTTGCCAATATTAAGTGTTTCCAAAGTAGTATTAATAACTTCATCATCATTTTCAATCTTTGCCAAAGATTCAACCTTTGTTACCTTATACCCATCAATAGTACTTGGAATTGTAAGGCTTTTGCTATTACCCAAATACTGAGTAATTGTTGCATTGTTAGTGTCATCATCTACATAGTAATAGAAGTTGCCACTTTTACTTTCTTCACCTGATGATTTTTCTATATTTATATTTTTTGCACTTACTGTAGGTGCAATACTAAACATAGAAACACATAGCAAAAATGCTAACATAAATGATGTTACCTTAGAACCACTTTTCATTTTTATAACCCCTTACTAAAACGCTATAGTGAATTTGTACAAAGCGAAAACCCACTAATTGTTGAAATGCTACATAAGATTTTTACTTTTAAAATAAAAATCTACTTTTTCATTCTGTTTAACTTTATTTTAGCACTTTTATATATAAATTTCAATAGATTATAAAAAATAATGTATAGTTTGTATGATTAATTTTAAACATAATGTAAACAAAAAGGCTACCAAAAAACTGTTAAAATATTTTACTGTCCCATTTTTTACCTTGACGATAATTTTATAAAATAGTAGAATTGTGGTAGTAATAAATAAAGAATTTAAATTATCAACATATAATAAAAACTAAAGGAGGTGGACTTATGTATCCAAAAAGCAAATGGGTTTCATTTTTTCTATGCTTATTTTTCGGTTGTTTCGGCATACACCGTTTTTATGAGGGCAGAGTACTTTTAGGCATTGTGTATTTCTGTACTTGTGGTATTTTTGGTATCGGTTGGATTATTGATATTTTTCGTTACCTCTTTAAGCCAAACCCTTATTACCCATAATCTGTTTTCTTAATTTAATACACCTATAACTAAAGCTGACACTACATAGTAATGTCAGCTTATTTTTATTGAGTAGCTTTTTCAATTTACACTTCTTATAAAAATTCATCTTCTATTGTGAACAGATAACTTGTAGAAAACCTATCTATTCTTTTCATACGGAATTCTTTGCATTTCCTTAGTAATGTTGTAAATAGCTTCAGAATATCAGGGTCACTAAAATCATCATACCCTATAATAATCTCATCTTACTACTTATGTAACACAAATTTATATTCTTTACCCTGAAGATACTTATACTTTTCATCATAGACTTTTTCCATCTGTAAAGTAACACTATCCTTATCATAATAGTAATGACCTTCAAATATATTTATATCTTCTACATTTTCATCATAAAATCTATCAGCAACTAAAAATCCCATATCCTCAGTTGCTTCATACTTAAATTCTTCATTTTTAATATAAAAATTACTTTCTGTAAATAAATCAGTAGGGAATGCCTCAGAAAAGCTGACTATCTTCATATCTTCATCGGCACATACCCATTCTGCTCTACATTCTTCTCCTCTTTCGGGAGGTGTAAAAAGTTCATTCATAACAAGCTGTACCATAGAAAAAATAGTAACCAAACACAATATTCCCGATACTGAAAGAAGAACAATAACTTTAGATTTTTTCATAATATCACACTTTCCAAAATCACTTTAAGATTTCTTCATCCCCAACATTACAACTTACAAAATAGGATTCTTTTCCATTTTTATAAATCTTAACAGTATCAATTTTATCGGTATTCTTATAGATATAACAATACTTATAAATTGACAAATCTTTACTTTTACTGTTCTTTGTTGAATAAGAAAATACAATATCTTTTTTATCTTCCTTAGCACTAAAACTTTTTACTGAGTCTTGTGGTGCAACAATTACAACTGCACTTTGACCCTTAGCCTCAATACGATAAGTTCCTTCTTTTGTAAAGTCATTGGTGTAGTATGTATTTATTTTACTTGCACTTATTTTTTCAATATTACTTTTAGTATCCACATTATTACAACCGGCAAAAAGCATAATTGAAATAACGGCAAGCACAATACACAGTAGTCTTTTCATAAAAACACCTACTTTAACATTTCTTTAGGGCAAATATCAGCATTTAGATTATAGCAATGTCCATAATTATCAACTATTTTATAGTTACCACTTTCACATTTTACAAGCTCACCTAAAGAATAACTTGCCGGATAATCCTTGTAATGAATACTTATTGAATACAGAACTTCACCAGTTTTTGAAGAAGAATTTTTATTCTTTTTCCCATTAATTGTACTTAACAGATTTTCTATGCAAGTTTTATCCTTTATAATTTTATTTTCATCACCGTTATAAAGTTCTATGCTTTCAATACTGTTGTAATTATTTTTAGGATATGAACTACTTTCTTTGTGATAAAGCAAACTTCCTGAGTCACTTATAAAATCCACATTTTTATCATTATCATAAATCCAAATATGAATTTTTGTTCCGTCATTTTCGATTACTTTTTCTTTATAACTACTATCATCAATTAGCCAATCTGTAGTGGCAACATATTTTTCATTATTATAAGTAATAGTTGTCCTATCCATATCATTTAGTACATCAGAAACAGGATTACCACAACCACCTAATGTAAATAGTATTACTACAGACACTAAAAGTATAGTTATAAAGTTTTTCAAAAAATCACCTACCTTGTGTGATTATGAGTATTACACTTTCTGAAACTTATTAACTTTCTGTAGTGCAGAATAAACCACATCCAGAATAGTTACTAAGGCACAAAGGACAATATAGTAAATAATTACTATTTGCCATAATGATACAGTTTCGCTATGTTGCCACAACAAAGCAAATGGCAATTCACCTCTTAATTCATACAATAATACCGTTTGAATTAATAAATTTGAAACTATAATTTTCTTGTTATTACCGATAAATAATAAAGTCACAAAATAAAAAGCAAACAAAACTACACATAAAATAAAATTAATGCCTTGCAACAATACACCTTGAGTATCACTGTAAATAAAACAAATAGGTAAATACAATAATACTAAAGGAATGTTCATCAGAAATGCTATCTTTGATAAACTGTTAAGGTTATTATTTTTAATCATAGTTTTCATAAAATCACCTCATATATCACTTATCCAAATCGTTAACATATTTCAAATCATTCATATCTTGATCAAAGTAATCATCATCAAATTTTATAGGTTTATCATTTTTATCAAGAAACAAAGCAGACCATTCCATCACTATATCTTTATCAATTTTTTTTATAAAAACACAATAAAAATCTGATTATCCGCTAAAACACAGTATCTATCAGCATTTTCAAGGGAACAAATACATCAATTTACTACTTATTTACTACCATTGAATGAGCCTTGATACGCCAGTTTTCCTAGATATGCAAAGATATGGTACAGCACATCAGTATTGAAACAAGAAAAAAATTGAATATTTTATAGACTATGGAACGCCTAAAATGACGTTCCTTTTCTATTTCCAGCCGTTCTTATTGGACGGCTATTTTATTACTCAAAATGAAAGGAGCATTAGATTTATGAAAAGGACATGGAAACGATTGTGTACGGGCTTCTTAGCTCTTGCGACTGTCGTTACTGCTTTACCGACTACACCCGTTCATGCAGAAAGTAAGCAATACTGGACGGAAAGTGCAGAGCGTGTCGGTATCATTGAAAAAGTAATGAATGACGGTTCTCTTGGTTCTACATTCAATGAGGGCATGATGAAAGTTGAGGGCGAAACTGCCTATTGTATCGACATCAATACAGATTTTAAGAATGGCTACAAGACCAGAGCTGACGCAAGCTCACGCATGAGTGCCGACCAGATTTCAGATGTGGCGTTATCCTTAGAATATGTCAAACAGTATGGCGAAGCCCACAAGGAACTGAACTACAAACAAGTTTATCTATTGGAACAATGTGTAGTCTGGCAGAGATTGAGCGTACATCTTGGCTGGCAATGTGATAACGTGCGAGCTTCTTATGATGAAATACCAAAGGCTACGCAGGACGAAGTTTTCGCTGGTGCAAGAGCCTTTGTTAAAGAGAATAAAGGACGCTATGAATGTGGCGGTTATATCTACTCTGGCGAGGGGCAGGAATTGGGACAATTCTGGGCGAAACTGAATGTCGGAAATACGAAACTGCAAAAGGTTTCCAGCAATACCAGCATTACAGACGGTAACGGGAATTACTCTATCGCTGGTGCAACATACGGTGTCTTTGCTGATAAGGACTGCACGAAACAGCTTGCCACCCTTACGACTGATGAAAACGGAAATACAGATATTGTAGAGGTAAAAGCAGGCACAGTCTATATCAAGGAATTATCCGCACCAGCAGGATATAAAGTGGATAAAACTGTATATTCCTTAAAGGTTGAAGCTGGAAAGACAGCAACCTTGAAAGTATCAGATACACCGAAAGTAACGGACACTTTGATTGAGCTTTTCAAGATTGATATGGAAACACAGAAAGACAATCCGCAAGGGAACGCTTCTTTAGCAGGTGCGGAATTTACATGGAAGTATTATGCAGGCTTCTATAATAAAGACAATCTCCCTGCCGAAGCTACTCGTACATGGGTTACAAAGACAATCGCTGAAACAGACAGCGACGGGACAACTCACTACATCACAAAATTAGCGGACGCATACAAGGTATCTGGCGACAGCTTCTATATGCAGGACGGCAAGTCGGTTCTTCCACTTGGAACGCTAACCGTAGAAGAAACAAAAGCTCCAAACGGTTACTTGTTAGACGGTGCGTATATGCAGGCTGGCGATAAGTCCGAACAGATTAAGGACTTATATGTAACACAGATTACCGAGGACGGCGACCTTGCCGTATTGACGGGAAGTAACCATTTTTCCGTATCAGATAAAGTTATCCGTGGCGGTGTGAAAATTCAGAAACGAGATTTAGAAACGGGCGATACCAAACCACAAGGAAGTGCCACTTTGAAAGATACTGCCTTTGACATCATTTCCTTAAATGATCATTCTGTATTGGTTGAGGGCAAGCTCTATAAGAAAAATGAAGTCGTAAAAACTATTCGTACAGACATTGAGGGTATCGCTTCTACTTCTGCCGACCTTTTACCTTATGGAAAATTCCGTATTGTTGAGAGTGAAGCTCCCGACGGTTACTTAACTGACGGTGCAAAACCGATTGACTTTGCAATCACAGAAAATGGAAAAATCGTGGACTTAACCGACGAAGCCCATTCTATCTACAATCAGATTAAGCGTGGAGATATTGAGGGTGTAAAAATCGGTGCAGGCACACATAAGCGTCTTGCTGATGTTCCCTTTAGGATCACAAGCAAGACGACGGGAGAAAATCATATTGTTGTAACTGATGATAACGGGCAGTTTTCCACTTCTGCCGACTGGGCTTCTCATAAGCACAATACAAACGCAGGAAAGACCAGCGAGGACGGTGTGTGGTTTGGAACTTCTGAACCAGACGACAGCAAAGGTGCGTTACCTTACGATACTTATATCATTGAAGAAATGCGTTGCGATAGTAACAAAGGCTTTGAACTTATCCCACCTTTTGAAATCGTGGTATCAAGAAATAACCTTGTGGTTGATTTAGGGACTTTGACTGATGAATATGAAAAAGAAATCTCTATTCATACCACAGCGACCAGCAAGGACGGCGAAAAATATATCCTTGCAGGAAAAGAGGTTACAATCGTTGATACTGTAAAATTGGACGGACTTACAAAAGGCACAAAATACCAGCTCAAAGGCTGGCAGATGTTAAAAGAAGAAAATGCCGAGCTTATCATTGACGGGAAACGTGTGGAAAACGATTATACCTTTGTCGCTGATGATGAAGAAATGAAAGTGGAAATTTCCTATACATTCAATGCGTCTGCTTTAGGTGGCAAAAACCTTGTTACTTTTGAAGAATTGTATGATTTCAGCAATCCAGACGAACCCGTAAAAGTTGCGGAACATAAAGACATTGAGGACGACGGGCAGACGGTACTTATCACAGAGCGTATCATCAAAATTCATACAACTGCTACCGATAAGGACGGCAACAAAGAACTTGAAGCAGGAAAAGACGTTACAATCATTGATACCGTAACCTTAGAGGGCTTAGAAGTCGGTACACAGTACAAACTTGTGGGCTGGCAGATGTTGAAAGAAGAAAATGCAGAACTTCTTATCAATGGAAAGCGTGTGGAAAGTGATTATACTTTTACTGCTGACAGCGAAACTATGAAAGTCGAAGTTGCTTTTACGTTTGACGCTACTTCTCTTGACGGCAAACAGCTTGTAACTTTTGAAGAATTGTACGATTTAAGCAATCCAGACGAACCAAAGAAAGTTACCGAGCATAAGGATATTGAGGATAAGGGACAGACGATTACTTTTAAGGAAAAGCCAGAAGAACCAGAGAAACCCGAAACACCACCGACACCGGAAAAGCCTAACAGACCTAGCGACAGTCCCAAAACGGGCGACAGTACAAATGTAATGGCATTTATCGTGATGTTGCTTGCGTCTGCTGGTGGACTGGCTGGAACATATCTTTACAAACGCCGTAAAATGAAGAAATCATAAGGCGGTAACGGTATGAGGAAAGAAAAATCACGCTCTCCGCCGAAGCTGTCAAACGGCAGATTTTTGCTTATTCTGGCTTGTCTGCCTACAACCTGCAAGAACACGGATAGTCAAGGGTGCGTAAGCATTGATTTTACCCTTT
>NZ_JBBMEY010000024.1:0-29771 GCF_040096285.1 Ruminococcoides intestinihominis
TCTAGTTGCAAAAATATTAATGAGATAGAATTTTCTAAAAACTTAGAAGTGATAGGCTATGAATCATTTGCTAATTGTACATCTTTAAAGAAAATAACTATTCCTGATAATATAAAAACAATAGAAAATTGTGCTTTTGAAAATTGTTCAGCTGTAACAGAAATTGAACTGGGTAAAGGTTTAACTCAACTAGGTACATCAAATGGTTATTACTATAATCCATTTTATAATATGACTAGTGTAAAGAAGATTACATTTAATACTGAAAAAGTACCTACAACTCCATGTGCAGATACTTTTGAATATATGAATAACCTAGAAACTGTCTATGTTCCGGTTGATGGTTATAGTGATTATGTAACCAGATTTTCACCATATATCAATAATGCTAGAATTGTTATGATTTCAGACAGTGACTTTGTTATTAAGGATGGTGTACTACTTCAATATTCAGGTACTGACACAGATGTTGTAATTCCTGATGATGTAACAGAAATCGGTGACTCAGCATTTAAGAATAACACAAATATCAAAAAGGTAACTTTCTCTAAGAATATTAAGAAAATTAACCAATCAGCTTTTTATAGTTGTACAAATCTAGAAACAGTTATTTTCAATAACTTAATTAGTTCTATTGGTAATAGTGCTTTCTATGGTTGTACAAAACTTTCAGGTGTATTAAAAATTTCTGAAAACACAAGAAGTGTAGGTAATTATTCTTTCGCTAATTGTACTTCATTAACTTCTGTTGAAATTGCAAGTAACAATGAAGAAATTAAAATTGGTGACTGTTCATTCCAAAATGATACTTCTATAAAGTCAATTTCACTGGGTAATGTTACTTCAATCGGTAAGTATGCATTTGATAACTGTAAAGGTATCAATACAAAAGTACAGTTTAATGATACTCTAAAAACAATTGGTGAATATGCATTTAGAAATTGTAGCAATATTATTGATACATTAGTTATCCCAACCAGTGTTATAACAGTTACAACAGGTGCATTCCAAAACTGTTCAAGTATTGCTAATGTTGAAATTCCTGATTCTCTAACTAGAATTAGTGCATATACTTTTGATGGTTGTAAAAGTTTAGAAAGCATCGAAGTTCCTGATTCAGTAACTATTATTGATAATCATGCATTTAATAATTGTTCAAGTGTTGAAACAGTTACTTTAGGTAAGAATGTTCAAACTATCGGTAGCAGTAATTATTACTACTACAACCCGTTCAACGGCATGAATTCTGTAAAGGAATTTACATTTAAAGGTGATACATTACCATCAGCATCATTTAACGATATTTTCTATTCAATGAATAGACTACAAACTGTATATGTAACTCTAAAGGCATACAAGTCATTTGGTTATACATATTCAGCATATATTAACAATGCAAGATACAAGGTTTTAGGTTGCAAAGATGACTTTATTGTTAATGACAAGAGTGAGTTATTACTATATCAAGGTAATGATACAGTAGTAACAATTCCTGAAAATGTTGAAACTATTGAAATTTCAGCATTCCAAAATAACAGTACCATTGAAAAAGTGATTTTCAATGAAAATCTAAAGTCAATTTCTTCTTATGCTTTTGAAAATTGTATTAATCTAACATCATATGAAGTAAATAAAAATCTTGAGAATATCGGTAGCAGAGCATTTTATGGTTGTACTTCTCTTGAAAGTGTAAACTTAAATAATAACCTTACTACTATCGGTTCATCAGCTTTTGCAAACTGTACAAGTATAAGTGGTGACCTGAGAGTACCAAGTTCAGTAATTTCTATCGGTAGTAGTGCTTTTGACGGTGACAGTAGTATTGTTACTCTAAAGATTGAGGGTAACAAGAATGGCACATCTATCGGTTCTTATGCATTTAGAAATGCTAAGGCTTTAACTTCACTTGACTTAGGTTCAGTGGAAACTATCGGTACATATGCGTTCCAAAATTGTACAAGCCTTACAGGTGAACTTATTATTCCTGATAGTGTAACTTCAATGGGTGAAGGTGCATTCCAAAACTGTAGTAGTATTACATCATTAACTCTATCAGAAAAACTAACTGCAATTTCAAGATATGCTTTTGCAAATTGTTCTGCTATTAAGGGTGAAATCAGAATTCCTGATTTAATAACAGATATTTATGACGAGGCATTTAGAAATTGTAAAAATGTTGAAAGCGTTGTACTGGGTACAAATATCAAAAATATCGGTTCAAACAATTATTATTACTATAGTCCATTTAATGAAATGACTTCTGTTAAGGAGTTTATGTTTACAGGTACTAATATTCCAAATTGTCCTTTTGAAGATTTATTCTATTCAATGAATTCTCTGGAAACAATTTTTGTTCCGGTAGAAACTAAGGATAATTTTGTAGATAAGTTTGATAAGTACAAGAATAATGCAGTATTCTCAACAGATACTATGAAGTGTGGTGTTAGAAATCTAACTGCTTCTAATGTATATAGCAAAACAGTAAAACTTACATGGTCTAAGCACCAAAACGATACTGTTACAAGTTATATTATTACTAGAGATGGTGAACAGATTGCAACACCAAAGAATAATCAGTTTATTGATTATGATTTAACACCTAACAAAACTTATGAATATACAGTTTATGGTGTGAATGATGCAGGAGATAAAACAAGAGGTACTAAATTATCAGTAACTCCACATTCAATGGATGTTCTTGATATTACTACTCCTCATAGTCAAAATACTGTTTCTGTACAAGACGGTTCAATTACTGTAAGTGCAAAGAATGAAAATAACGGTATTGATTTAGATGGTAATGCAGTTTTAGGTAAACTATATTACTTTAACAAGGATAATAATAGAATATTTGTCGGTAAGTCAAATGCAGTTATCAGCGACAAAATTTACTTTAACTTTGATTTAGATGTTGAAGATATTCCAAACGGTGAATATAAAGTTCTATTTACTTATACAGATATTGACAATGTAACAGTAGAAAAGGAAGGTACAATTCGTGTAGATAAGAGTGTACCTGAAAAAATCCAGAATGTTGTTGCATTAGGTGACTACAATGATATTAAGATTTCATGGTCAAAGTCCAGTGAAGTAGATAGTAAGATTTACAAAATTTATAGAAAATCCGAAGTTGATACAGATTTCTCTCTATTAACTACAATTAAGGGTAGAGATATTCTTTCTTATACTGATACAAATGTAAAGAAAAACAGACTATATACTTACTATGTAATTACAGAAAACAGCTTTGGCATTGTAAGTGAAAATTCTAATGAAACTATTGCAATGCGTGGTATTGATGAAGAACCGCCTGTAATTACTTCAATAACCCCATCAAGTTATAGCTATATCGGTAATGTACAGAAGATTACAGTTGAAGCAACAGACAATCTAATGTTAGGTAGTGCAAAGCTATACTATAGTACAGATGAAGAAAATTGGACTTTAATTGATACAGTGAAGAATTCTCCATTTACATTTGCTTTCAATACTAAAGAATTAACTGATACAGAAATTTCTGTTAAGTCAGTTGTATATGACTTACAGGGTAACGAAAGTGAACCTAAGATTGTTAAGTACAAGATTGATAATCAAGGACCTGATAAGGTAACAGATTTTACTATCAGTAAAGTTCTTTCTACAAAAGTTACTTTAAAATGGAAACAACCAAAGGCTGAAGATTTAGCTAGTTATGTTCTAGAAGAGAAATTGGAAAACGGTAACTTTAAGGTAGTGAAAGATAACATTACCGATAACGGTTGTGTTATTGAAAACTTAACACCAAATACAACTCATATTTATCGTGTAGCAGGTGTTGATAAAATCGGTAATATTGGTGGATATTCCGATACATTAGAAGTTACAACTACTGATGATACAACTGCACCTGTAGTTACTTCATTATCACCATCAGCCGGTAGAAGAAATTCAGTAATTAACTTTAGTGCAACAGCCGGGGACAACTACGGTATTAAGTCAATAGAAATTCAAATTTCAACTGACTTAAAAACTTGGAAATCTCTATCAAATAAAGAATTTACAATAGCATCAAAAACTGCAACATATTCATTTAATGTAAATGTTGATGAGTTTAATGACGGCAGTATTTATGTAAGAGCAGTTGCAACCGACTTTGCCGGTAATGTTAGTGATACTTCAAGTAATGCACCATTTGTTGAATATATGATTGACAAAACTGCACCATCTTCACCTACAAATTTAGTAGCTACAAGTACAGATAATGCAATCTATTTAACATGGCTACAGGGTTCTGAAGAAGACTTGTCAACTTATTCGGTATATCGTTCAACTGAAAAGGATAGTGGATTTATCCTACTTGCAAGTGGATTAAAGCAAATTAATTACTACGATACTACTGCAAAGAGTGGCACAGTATATTATTACAAAATTGCCGTTACAGATACAGTAGGCAATGTAAGTGAATTCTCACAGACAGTAAGTGCAAAACTTGCTGAGGATATAATTTCTCCTGAAGTTATTAGTATCTCTCCTGATAGCAATTCTTCAATCAGTAAACAGTTCCATACAGTAAGTGCTTTAGTAAAGGATAATTACTTAGTAGATACAGTTACTTTTGAATATAAAATTGAGGGTGAAGATAATTACAAAACATTTAGTACAGTGAAGAACATAAATGCTGACTATAAAACAGTATCAGCTGATATTCCTTTATCAGGTATTACTAACTCAAAGAAAGTTTATGTTAGAGTATATTGTACGGATACAAGTGGTCTAAAGTCAGAATATAGCAAAGTTTATACTTATACATATGATGATTTAGCACCATCAATTAATAACCTAAAAGCAGAAATTAAGAAAAACACAGTAACTCTTAATTGGTCAGATAATAAAGACAGTGACCTATCAGGCTTTAAGGTTTACAGAATTGATGAAAAGGGTAGAGAAACATACTTAGGTTCAAGACAAGTTTCTTCTAACCATTCATATGAATTTTATGATACTATCTGTTCTAAGTCTGATTCAAAATATACTTACAAAGTAGAAACTTATGATGAGTCAGGTAACTACTCCTCAACTTTATCAAATACAGTAGAATACAAAACTGTTGGAGATAAAGAAAATAACGAAAAACCTGTTGCCAGAATCAACGGTAATGAAGTAATGGAAAAGGGAGTTGAAGAATATTTTGACGGTTATTCTTCAACAGATGACGACAGTATTGTTTCATATCATTGGGATTTTGGTGACGGCACTTATTCTGATGATATTCAACCTATTAAAAGTTATAGATTAGCAGGTACATATGAAGTTAAGCTAACTGTAACAGACTCATTTGGTGAACAGTCAACTGCAACTTTCACAGTAACAGTTAAAGAAAGAACTGCAATCGGTACAGTAAAAGTTAAAGTAGTTGATGAAAAGGGCAAGATTATTCCTCAAGCACCTGTTTACTTTAATTTAGGTGAAGATAACCAAAAGGTTATTTATACCGATAGTAACGGTTACTCTTCATACAACCTTGCCGGTGGTGATACATTAGTAGGTTGTTACAAGTCAGGATATTTACCTGTTAGAAAGAATGTAACAGTCCTTACAAATGCAACTAGAGAAATCACTCTAACTATGATTAAGGAAGAACTTGTTACCGGTACTTTTGAAGTAACAAGAATGACATTTAACGAAATTGTTGATGCAGGTATCGATGTATATGACCCAGCTAACCAAAATGTTTATTCTGTTGAAGTTACTGTTAGATATGGTGAAAAAGAAATTCCAATTAAGTATATTAGAAATGATAACAAAATTATAAAATATACTGTTTCTAATTCCGGTGGCTCTAAACCTAACGAAAACAAACCTAACGGTAACGGAAATTCTACTATTAGTGGCATTAGCTTTATTCCAAACAAAGAGAATAAAGAGTTTATTGCAATTCTACAGTTTGATGCTACTGCAAAGACGCTAAAAGAATTCTTTGATGTAAAACTTCATATTGTAAATAACGCAACTAAAGACTTTGTCCTAACAAATAATGAAGTGAACCTAAATGTACCTGATGGACTTCACCTAATGGATAATGTTTCCGGTGAATGGTGTAACAGTAAGAATGTTAAGTTTGATAAACTTGTAGGTCAAGAAACTAAGACACTGTCATGGATTGTTCGTGGTGATAAGGTAGGTTCTTATGACTTGTCAGCAGATTATTCCGGTGTGCTAAGTGAGTTTGAAGAAACAGTTAAGACTTCTTTCAAAACCGATGAACCTATTGATGTTTACGGTATGACAAACATAATGTTTAATGTTGAAGTATGTAAAGAAATCAGAAACAATGCTTTCTACTTTAATATCGGACTAAAGAATGTTGGTAATATTGATGCAATTTGTCCTTCTCTTGACTTTAATAATATTGTAAAGAATATTACTTCAACAGCACTTGGTCTTGACCCATCAGATGAAAATTATTCTCCTGATTTTTCAGTAGATGCAAGACTAATGAATGTTAGAACTGTATCAGCAGATAATCAAAGTAAGTATGTTGATTATAAGTACTCAAAGGATGGTAGTATTGCAACTAATATAAGTACTCTTGCACCTGACGAATCAATTTATTTTGATTATGTAGCATATAACGCAATTAACTATGATGATATTGCACAGTTTAAGTCAGCATCATATAAGGTTCTTGACGGTATCGGTGGTGGTGTAACAGTAACACCGATAGACTTTAACTATTATAGTTTTGCTAATTCTACAGATAAAGTTAACGACTTAACTTCTAAAGAAGATAATAGCAGAAAGTCATCAGCTGATTATCTATTAAACGGTAACAACTTCCTATATGTTAAAAACAGTGATATGGCTAATTCTCTCGGTGAGGGTGTTTATAATAGCCTAAAACTTGCTTTAACACTTGATTTTGAAACACTTACAAAGGATGATAAGAAGAAATTAATTGATGAATTATTGGTTAAAATGATTACCGATGATAATTCAGAACAAAACATTAACGGATTAGTAAGTGACCAGTATGTAAGTGCAGTTAAGAATGCTCTTTATGTTATAAAAAGTTCTTGTGATTCCTTTGACTTTGGTGATAATACAACTAAAGAAAAGGTAACTGCTATTATCAGTAATGCATTAGATAGCACTAATACAATAAACGAATTAGCAGGTAATTTAGAAAACTCAACTGATGAAGATTCAATTATTAATACATTCTATGGGAAACTTGGACTATCAGCAGTTGGTGGTATATCAGTTACTACATTTAAAAAGCTAGTTGGTGATAACCTAGGCTATAGTGAAAACTCAGCATTATTTAAGGGTATCACAGGTGTAAGTGAATACGGTGGTATGGCAGTTGAATTATTAGTAGAAAATCCTATTAATGCTTATAATGATGCAGTTACTTCTCGTTACCTTTATACTCAGTTAAAGGCTCAAGCATCTGTCGAACAAGCCACATTACTACTAAATACTTTAATCAGTTATTATTCTGATGAAGAACGCTTTAGAGATTTTATGAAAGACTCTCAGCTTAATTCATTAATGTATAAGTCAGCTAATACCAACTACAAAAAGCTAATCGCTGATGAGGCTAAAAAGCTAAAGTCACAGTTACTAAATGACTCATATGACTTTAGATTAGAACTTGCTAAGAATTTCGCCTCAGCTACTGCAAATTCAGTTGCAAATATTGTACTTGATGAAGCTATTTCTAAGTCACTTGGTAAGTTGGCAATTTGGTATGAAGCACTTTCAGCTACATTCCAAGTAGTAGATTTAGCCTTTGGCATTGGTGATATGTATGAGGCAGCAGATTCATTTGCTATTGCAAACTATATTTCAATGGCAGTAGAATCCGGTTACAACACAATTTCTAACAGTTATAAGAATAAAAACAGTAATCTCCTTTCAACAGGTCTATTTAAGGATATTGTTTCTGATGATTCTTCTTTAAATGACGACTCATTAGCTGAATATACTTTATATGAAATGAAGTCACTTTGTCAGATTAGACTACTGGGTGAACAACTATTCTATAAGTATATTAATAGTGACAATTCAAATATTATTCATACTGATGAAGAATTTGATGCAAAGATAGTTAAAGAAGTAAATGATTACTTCGGTATTAATGCAAAGGATATTGAAGAAGTATTTGATTATGTTTATGAAAAAATCTTATCTTCAAGAGACAGTATCTTTGATATTGAAAGAAAAGAAAGTATCACTCAGCCATCAGCACCAACAGTAACTATTGATTATAACAATCTTCGTACAGTAGAAAAGTTTGATGATAAGTATGAATATTGTACAGAAGATGGTGTATGGCATACTTGTGACGGATATATTAATGTATATCCTAAGACAGTAAGAACTATCCTAAGAGTTAGACTAAAGTCTAGTGGCAACAATATGTCCGGTAAGATTACAACAGTAAATGTTTATGCTAAAAAGTCAGTTAGCAAAAATGTTTCAGTTAAATATTCAGATGGTAAGTATTATCTAACTAACCTAAATGAAAACTATTCATATCAAGTAGCAACGGTTTCTTCATTAACTGCAAATGCTGATTGGTCAAAGGCAGTAACAATTAACAATAAGGTTGATGCTACTGTTACAGGTTTAAGTAATTCGGATTATCTATCAATCAGAATTCTTGAAAATAAAAATCTAGAAGTAATGACCTCCGAACCAACAGTTCTTAAGGCTAATAAGAAATTACCTTTAACTATTGTTACAGAGGGTGACGGTAATGTTACACAGACAAGTAGTGACGGTTACTACTTTGTTGGTGATGATGTAACACTTACAGCAGAAAAGTCAGCTGACTCAATTTTTGCAGGTTGGTATGTAAACGGTGAAAAGGTAAGTTCTGACCCTACCTATATTCTTGAAATGACTGAATTCGCAGAAATTACTGCTAAATTTATCGGTAAAAACGAAGTAAAAGCAACTTCAATTAATGTAACTTCTCCATATTCAGAAAATAAAAATACTTTCTATGTTGGAGAAAAAATAAAGATGATAGCCAACTTTACACCAAATAACACTTCTAATAAGTCAGTTAAATGGACTTCAAGTAATAATTCAGTAGCCACAGTTAACAACTTAGGTGTTGTATCATTCATAAAGAGTGGTAAAGCAGTAATTACTGCTACAACTTCAAATAATATCTCAGCAACTTATAACATTAATGTTGTAGAAAATAAAGTTGAGAAACTGGTTATCACAACTGATTTCTCAGTAAAACAGTATTTTGAGGGTGAAACATTCTGTAATGACGGTTTAAAGCTGGTTGCAGTTTATACAGATGGTTCTTCATCATATGTTGATGATTACACAGTAACAGGTTTTGACAATACAAAAGCCGGTGAACAAACATTAACCATTACTTCAAATGGTAAAACAGTTACTACAACAGTTACAGTTTTACATAACGGTACTTGGAAAGTGCTTAAAGAAGCTACTTGTAAAGAAACAGGTAAAATGGAATATGTATGTTCTATTTGTAATAATGTAGTTTCTGAGAAAGCTATTGAAAAAACACCTCATACTGTTGTAATAGATAAAGAAGTTAAACCAACTTGTGAAAAGAATGGCCTAACTGAAGGTAAGCATTGTTCAGTATGTGGCAAAGTAATTACTCCACAAAAGACAGTTCCAAAGCTAGGACATACAGTAGTTAAGGATAAGGCAGTAAAACCTACATATACACATACAGGTTTAACTGAGGGTTCTCATTGTTCAACTTGTGGTAAGGTGATTGTAGCCCAAAAGGTTGTTCCAAAGTTAAAGAAAACAACTATTACTCTAAAGAAAGCTAAACAATCTGTTTATGTAAAGGCTAAAACTACTGTAAAAGCTACAATTAAAAATCCTGTTGGTAAAACTACTTATAAGAGTAGCAATACTAAAATTGCAAAGGTAAACAGTAAGGGTGTAATCACTACTTATAAGTTAGGTACAGTTAAAATTACCGTTACAAATAATAAGGTATCTAAAACTATGACACTTGTAGTGAAGAAACCTAAGCTAAACAAAACTTCACTTACACTAAAGAAAAAGAAATCCTATACACTGAAAGTTATGGGTAAAGTAGGAACTGCTAAGTTCACTTCTTCAAATACTAAGATTGTTACCGTAAATAAATACGGCAAAATCCTAGCTAAGAAAAAAGGTAATGCAGTAATCATCGTTAAAACAAATGGTGAAACTCTAAAGTGTAAAGTAAAGGTGAATTAACTTAATAAAAGAAAACTGACATCACACTAGTGGTGTCAGTTTTACTTTTCAAAGAATTATTATAAAGCTATTGACATATGTTAATTAAAGTGTTATTATGAAACTACCATAAAGAGTGCGTGAGGGAGTAAGCCCTATGATCGCACACCAACCTACCAAAAGGCAAGGTGGTAAAGCTTAACCGATGGTGTGTATATATTTAGACTGGTCAACATCTATCGGTAACGATGGGTGTTATTTTTTTACCTCTCTTTGTGGAATTAATACTCAAAGGGAGAATTTTTTATGTCAAGAATTAAAAACTTATTAGCAGAAAATGAAGGAAGAATCTATGTTTATCTTAAGGATAAGGAAGTAGCAAATCAGTTTATGATTGATGCCGAAAGTGAGGGCTTTACTTTCAGTGACGACAAAAAGCCAACAGAAAGAAAGCCTTCTGATATTATGGCAGTTAATAGGGACAACACAATTAATTATGTTGGTACTGTAGGCCATATTGCTTATCAGTCAGCAGACAAAATCGGAGATGAACCACTTATTAAGATTGATTACAGTGAAGTACTGCAACGATCAAAGTAAAATCAATATGTAATAAGAAAGGCTGATACCATTTAGGTGTTATCTATTTCTGTTTAAATAAAAATTATAAGTACAAGCAAAATGCCAAATTCATTGAATAAAATGTACTAATAATTTGGAGGTGGTGTTGTGCTGGAATTTATAAATTTTTTAGGTCGGTATATTTTTACTTTTATTCTTCACATATGTGGTAATGGAAAATTTCCTAAACCATTATCAGAAGAAAAAGAAAAAGAATATCTTCTAAAGTCCAAGAATGGCGATATTAAGGCTAGAAATATTTTAGTAGAACATAATTTGCGATTAGTGGCACATATTATTAAAAAATATTATGCAGTAAATGTTGACCAAGATGATTTGGTTTCAATCGGTACAATAGGACTTATAAAGGCCATAAATACATTTGATATGGACAAAAATATAAAACTCAGCAGTTATGCATCAAGGTGTATTGAAAATGAAATTCTAATGCACTTTAGAAATCTGAAAAAGTCCTCACAAAATGTTTCTCTGGAAGATGCAGTTGATATTGACAAAGACGGTAACACCCTAAAATTAATGGACTTACTTTCTATTGATGATGATTTTGCAGATAACCTTGATAAAAAGTTAAATCTTCAAAAGATTAATAAGTACCTAACAGAAACTTTAACTAAAAGAGAATTACAAATTATCAATCTGAGATATGGACTTAATGGCAGTAAACCACTAACTCAAAGAGAAGTATCTTCAATTATGGATATTTCAAGGTCATATGTTTCAAGAATAGAGAAAAAGGCATTGGAAAAATTAAAAGAAAGGTATGACAGTAACTGATTTCATAAGCGAGTAAAGAGGAATTATCCTAATTACTCGCTTTTTCTATTGACAAAATAATTATGTGGGATTATAATATAACAGTGTTATATAACAATGTTATATGAGGTGCGGTATGATAAATAAAGATAATGGAACACTTGAAAATATTTTAAATGCAGGTAAGGAAGAATTTCTTGAAAAAGGTTTCTTATCTTCATCATTAAGAAATATTGTAAAGAAAGCTAATGTAACTACAGGTGCATTTTATGGCTATTTCTCTAATAAAGAGGCCTTGTTTAGTGGTCTTGTTGAAGAACAAGCAAAAACTGTAATGCATATGTTTATGGAGTCACAAGAAGAATTTGACAGTATTCCTGACGAAAATAAAAGAGAAAATATGGGCAGTTGTTCCGGAGATTGTATTTCAAGATGTGTTGAATATATTTATGATAATTTTGATATTTTTAAGTTAATTATCTGTTGTTCACAAGGTACACCATATGAACACTTTATTCATAATATGGTTGAGGTAGAAGTTGAGTCAACTTATAGATTTATAGAAGTTCAAAGAAAACTAGGTTATGAAGTACCGGAAATTGACAAGAAACTTTGTCATATTCTTGCAAGTGGTATGTTTGGTGGAATGTTCGAGATTGTAAGACACAGTATGCCTAAAGAAGAGGCTGTTGTATATGTTAAGCAACTTAGAGATTTCTATACTGCAGGTTGGGAAAAAATTATGGGGTTCTAAAACCCTATATTTTTTAAATGTAGGTTAGCTATAACTAACTAATTTTTAGGAGGAATTTTATGAAAAAGAAATCAAATCTATCAACCCTAATGAAATATGCAGGGAAATATAAAGTCCTTACATATCTTTCATGGGTACTGTCAGGTATTAGTGCATTAGTAGCATTAGTTCCTTTCATTTACATTTGGAAAATTATCAAAGAAATTCTTGATAATATTTCTGACTTAAAGAATGCAGAGAACCTTGCATACTATGGTTGGATGGCAGTTATTTTTTCTGTACTTGCTATACTGATTTATATCGGTGCATTAATGTGTTCTCATTTTTCAGCTTTTAGAGTACAAGCAAATTTAAGAAAAACTATGACTCACCATATTACTACATTACCACTAGGCAAGATTGAGTCTTTCGGTAGTGGTAAATTAAGAAGTATTATTAATGAGTCTAGTGGTGCAACGGAAACATATCTCGCTCACCAATTACCTGATATGGCAAATTCTTTTGTAACACCTATTGCACTATTATTTATGTTATTCTTCTTTGATTGGAGATTAGGTCTCCTTAGCATTATACCGGTTGTGTTAGCCTTTGTCATTATGGCAACTATGACAGGTAAAAGAATGCAGAAGAAAATGGAAGAATACCAAAACGCCCTTAATGATATGTCAAATGAGGCTGTTGAGTATGTAAGAGGTATTCCTATTGTTAAGACCTTTGGTCAGTCAGTATTTTCATTTAAAAGATTTAAGGGTGCTATTGACAGATATAGTAAATGGGCAATTTCTTATACAAAAGAATTGCGTTTCCCTATGATAATCTACACAATGCTTATTAACGGTGTATTTGCATTTTTAATCGGTGGAACTTTGTTCTTTACAAGAGATACTATCACAACAGAATTTATTCTAAACTTAATTTTCTATATAATCATTACACCTATTATTTCAGTAACATTGACTAAAACAATGCATGCAAGCGAAAATAACCAAATTCTAAATGATGCAATGAATAGAATTAACTCTGTATTAGAGTTAGAACCTCTTTCGTCATCAACTACTCCACAGTCACCTAAGGATGGATCTGTTGAACTTAAGAATGTTTCTTATAGTTATGATGGTGAGAAAAAGGCTCTAAATAATGTTAGCTTAAAAATTAATTCAGGTGAAACAGTAGCATTTGTAGGACTATCAGGTGGTGGTAAATCCACCTTAGCAAATATTATTGCAAGATTTTTTGACCCTAACAGTGGGAAAGTTTTAATCGGCAATATTAATTCAAAGGATATTTCAAAAGAAGAATTGATGAATACTGTTTCTTTCGTATTCCAAAACAGTAGATTAATTAAAGGCACTATTTATGACAATGTAAAACTAGGCAAAGAAAATGCCACAAAAGAACAGGTATTGTCAGCACTACAGAAAGCTCAGTGTATGGATATTATAGATAAGCTACCTAACGGTATTGATACTTTAATAGGTACTAACGGTATTTATCTATCAGGTGGTGAGTGTCAGAGAATAGCTATTGCCAGGGCAATATTAAAGGATAGTCCTATTGTTATTCTTGATGAGGCAACTGCCTTTGCTGATCCTGATAATGAAACAAAAGTACAACAGGCATTTAATACACTTTCTAAGGGTAAAACAGTTATTATGATTGCCCACAGACTTTCAACAGTTATTAATGCTGACAAAATCTTTGTTATTAACAATGGTGAAATTGCAGAAAGTGGTTCAAGTGAAGAATTAATTAATTCTAATGGTTTCTTCAGTAGTATGTGGAAGAACTATCAGACCTCTGTAAATTGGAAAGTTAAGAAGGAGGTAGTAAAATGATTAAGAAAATTCAGAAAAAATATGCACTTTCACATAAAGGTGCAGTAGATTTATTGAAAGGTATCTTGGCTTGTACATTACAGAATATTGTATTTATGCTACCTGTAGGTTTGCTTTATCTTTTAGTTGATGATTTACTAAAGGGTAGTATTAGTCAAAGTCACATTGTATTTTATATAGTAGGTACAGTAGTAGCACTTCTTTTAATTGCTTTATCAACTTATTTACAATACAACTGTACATTCCTTGCAACTTATGTAGAAAGTGGTGTAAGAAGAATTACTTTAGCCGAAAGACTTAGAAAAATTCCACTTTCATTTTTCGGTAAAAAAGATTTAGCAGATTTAACATCAACTATTATGGCTGACTGTACATATCTTGAAACTGCTTTTTCCCACTTTATCCCACCACTATTTGGTGCAATTATTTCTACAACATTAATTGCAATTAGTTTGTTTTTTGTTGATTGGAAACTTGCTATTGCATCATTGTGGGTATTGCCTATTGCTTTCTGTATTGTTTTGTTCTCATCAAAAATTCAGCAAAAGCTAAATAAAAAGTCTATGAAAGCAAAGATTGAATGTGCTGACGGTATTCAAGAATGTATCGAAACTATCCAAGATATTAAGTCTAATAATGCAGAAGAAACTTATCTAAAAGGATTAGATAAGAAAATTGATAATGTTGAGAAACAAGCTATTAAAACTGAATTCGGTACAGCAGTATTTGTAGGTTCAGCACAAATGATTTTGAAACTGGGTATTGCTACAACTGCCTTAGTAGGTGCATATCAGCTTATAAATGGTAGTATATCTGTAATCACAATGTTTATGTTTTTACTTGTAGTATCAAGATTATATGACCCACTACAAGGTTCATTACAGAATTTAGCAGCAATTATTGCATCAAAGACAAATATTGCCAGAATGAACGAAATTCTTGACCATGAAATTCAGCAAGGTACTGAAAAAATGGATAATAAGGGTTATGATATTAATTTTAATAATGTTTCATTCTCTTATAACGGAAAAGAAAAAATCCTTAATAATGTTAATTTTACTGCAAAGCAAGGTGAAATTACTGCATTAGTAGGTCCTTCCGGTGGTGGTAAAACAACAGTATCAAGACTTGCAAGTAGATTTTGGGATACTGATAGTGGTACAATCACAGTAGGTGGTATGGATATTTCAAAGATTGAACCGGAAACATTACTATCACTTTATTCAATAGTTTTCCAAGATGTTACACTATTTAATAATACAATTATGGAGAATATTCGTATCGGTAGAAAAGATGCCACAGATGAAGAAGTGCTAAAGGCAGCTAAACTTGCAAATTGTGATGAATTTGCAAAGAAGTTACCTAATGGTTATAACTCAGAAATAGGTGAAAACGGTTGTGAACTTTCAGGTGGTGAAAGACAGAGAATATCTATTGCCAGAGCGTTTCTAAAGGATGCTCCGATTATTCTACTTGATGAAGCAACTGCATCACTTGATGTTGAAAATGAAACTCTAATTCAAAATGCACTTTCAAAGCTTATTAAAGATAAAACAGTTTTGATTATTGCCCATAGAATGAGAACAGTTGCAGATGCCGACAAGATTGTTGTTTTAGCTAACGGTACAGTTGCAGAAAGTGGCACACCAACAGAACTTGAAAAGCAAAATGGTATTTATAGTCATATGGCTAGTTTGCAAAAGCAAAGTAACAGTTGGACTATTAAGTAATTTGAATTAAATTATTGCAAAATAATATTTAAAGGTGGATGTGTTTTGAAATACGTTCACCTTTTTGCATATTACTACTTGAAATTTTTGCAACTTAGGTTATATAATATTTATGGCGAAAAAAGTAGGGAAGATGATATAAATGGCTATTGCCAAAAGAAAAACAAATTTAATGACACAAGGTAATATAGTTAAGCAAATATTATTCTTTTCAATACCACTTATTTTAGGTAATTTACTTCAACAACTTTACAGTACAGTTGATTCAATTATAGTAGGTAACTTTGTAGGCAGTAATGCCTTAGCAGCAGTAGGCTCCAGTACATCACTGATTTATTTGTTAATAGCCTTTAGCCAAGGTGCAGCAACAGGTGCAGGTGTTGTAGTATCTCAGTATTTAGGCGCTGAGGATAGAAAGAGAACCCATGATGCAGTTCATACAGCAGTAGCAATTTCAATAATTTTAGGTTTAGTCTTAACATTAGGTGGTGTACTCCTTAGTAGGCAAATACTTATTTGGATGAATACCCCTAAAGAAGTTTTAGGTGACTCAGTTACATATTTAAGGATATATTCAGGTGGTTTATTATTTAATGTTGTATATAATATGGCATCAGGTATTCTTAATGCAGCAGGTAATTCTAAAAGGTCACTTTATTATTTAGGCTATGCCTCAGTTACAAATATCATCCTTGATATTGTGTTTATCAATATTCTGGGAATGGGTGTTGAGGGTGCTGCTATTGCTACAGATATTAGCCAAGTAGTTTCTTGTATATTAGCAATAGGTTATTTGGTAAAAGTAAATGAACCTTATAAAATTAAGTTAAAAGATATAAAGCTTAATAAATCTACTGCCGACAGAATAATCAAAATAGGTTTACCTACCGGTATTCAAAATATGACAATTTCACTTTCCAATGTACTTGTACAGTCAAGTGTAAATCAGTTTGGTGCATCAGCTATGGCTGGTTTTGGTGCATATATGAAGATAGATGGTTTCAATATTTTACCGGTATTAAGCTTCAGTATGGCTATTACCACATTTGTAGGTCAAAACTATGGTGCTAATAAAATTGACAGAGTAAAAAAGGGTATGTGGATTACACTAGCAATGGGTGCAGTTTATACTATCATAACAGGTATTTTACTTCTAACTTTCTCAACACCATTAATGCGACTTTTCACAAATGACCCTAATGTAATAGAATACGGTAAACTGGCAATGGATTACTTCTGTCCATTCTATATTTTAATCAGTTGTTTGCAATGTCTAGCCGGTACAGTTAGAGGTACAGGCAAGAGTATTCCACCAATGGTTGTACTACTTACTTCAATGTGCCTATTTAGAATAGTATGGTTACAAGTGGCATTACCATTCTTTAGTACAATAGACGGTATCTATGTTTTGTATCCGGTATCTTGGATAGTAGGTCTAGTATTAATGGTTATCTATGTGTGGAAAGGTAAATGGCTAGTCCCTCATACGGTAAGTTGATATTCCAGAGATGATTATATGACTTAAAAATCATTAAAGATACTATGAAGAAACAGGTTTTTCAGCTGAAATGATTGAATCATCAGAGCAAAGGTCTACAAACAGTTTTTTGTTTAATTTGGCAATAGAGGTACTGTTGTTTACAATTTTCGGTATGTTACTTATTACATATATGGTAATAGGTTTCTATATTATTTTTGGTATCGGTTGTGGTATAGCTTTTGGTAATACTATGACTATCGTTAACTTGCGATTTCCTGTTCAGCAAAAGGCATATGGTAATATTTCTTTTAATACATTAATGCAGTTTGCAGTAGCAGTTGGTACAAGCGTATGTGCTGCTTTAGTTTTATTATCTTATTAATACTTGCAGTTGCATGCCTTGCACTTCAAGTTATCGGATTTAAAACACATAAAGAGAATTAAATACATACATAATTATATAAAAGAAACAGACACCAACTTTTTACAGTTGATGTCTGTTTTTATGTATCATCATTCTTCTGTTGATGATGTTTCTTCAATTTTCTTAACTTCTTTATCTTTATTTTTCTTATCGGATAAAGGAGTCATAGACTTTGCACAAATCATCATTGTTGATGCATTGTGAAGTAAAGCTGAAATGGAAGGAGTAATAACACCCATAAAACCAAGTAAAAGTAGGGAAGAATTAAACCCTAAAATAAATCTGTAGTTTTTATGAATTCTCTCCATCAATTCTTTACTTAAAATTCTAACTCTAGCCAGCTGATTTAGTGAAGAATCTTTAATAGTAATATCAGCAGTTTCTCTTGCAATATCTGATGCATCATTCATTGCAACAGATACATTAGCAGCAGCCAAAGCCGGGGTATCATTAATACCGTCACCAACCATAATTACACAGTGACCTTTATCTTTCAAATCTTCTATGTACTTATGTTTGTCCTCAGGTAGTACTTGATACTTGTATTCTGTAATGCCAAGTTGTTCAGCAGTCATTTTTGCTGCCTTATAACTGTCACCTGTTAGCATAACAATGTTATCAATACCTAGTGACTTTAGTTCAGTAATAGCATCCTTAGCATCAGCCCTTGGAGGATCGCTAATACAAAGAACACCGACTAATTCATCACCAATAGCTAGGTAAAGTACAGAACAAGCACCGGACTTTTCATTGATAAGTTCATCTTGTTCATCAGTAACAGTTATGTGTTCATCTTCAACAACAAAGTGCTTACTACCGATAATAGCTTTCTTGCCATGTAGTGTAGTAGAAATACCATGTGCTACAACATAGTTAACTTCAGTATGTTCCTCTAAATGAGCAATACCTCTTTCATTAGCAGCATTTACAACTGCATTTGCTACACTGTGAGGGAAATGTTCCTCAAGACAAGCAGCAATTTTTAGTATTTCTTCTTCACTGTATTTGCCAAATGAAACTATCTTTTCAAGTGTAGGTTCAGCATTAGTTAGTGTACCTGTCTTGTCAAATACAATAGTATCAGCATTTGAGAATGCTTCAAGGTATTTACAACCCTTAATAGTAATATCGTGTACTGCAGCCTCTCTAATAGCAGAAATTACTGCAATAGGGGTTGATAGCTTAATAGCACAAGAATAGTCAACCATCAAAAGTGAAAGAGCCTTGTTTACATTTCTTGTGAAAATCAATGTTAAGAAGAATCCTAAGAAACTGAATGGTACAATTCTGTCAGCTAAGTTTTCTGCGTTACTCTGTACACTAGCCTTTAGATTTTCTGAATTATCAATTAGTTCAATAATCTTGCTAATCTTTGTGTTAGAAGAAAGTTCTCTAACTTTTACAACAACAGAACCTTCTTCAATTACTGTACCTGCATAAACAGAAGTATCAGCAACTTTCATTACCGGTAGAGATTCACCTGTAATAGATGCTTCGTTAACAGTAGCTTCACCATCAGTAACAATACCGTCAATAGGAATAACATTACCTGTATGAATACGGATTTTATCCCCAACTTGTAGTTCTGTAATAGGTATCTCAACATCTTCACCGGAAGTTACCAGCCATACCTTATCAGTCTTAATAACTAGACTGTCAGTTAATACAGCTTTTGTTCTTTCTCTGGTATATTTTTCCAGTAAGCTGGAAATTGATAGTAAGAACATAACTGTACTTGCAGTTTTAAAGTTCTTTCTGACAAAACAAGCGACAATAGATGCACTGTCCAGTACATCAACATTTAGCTTACATTCACTAAGTGCTTTTAAGCCATTTTTAATGTACTTAACACTGTTGTAAATTGTAAGTGCTGTGGCAATAGGGTTAGGTATAAATGCTTTGAAAAATACTCTCTTTAAAGCAATTTTAAGTAAACTGTCTTTAAATTCTTTATCAATTTCTTTTATGCCATATTCTCTTTTTTCTGTCATAGGAGCAAGAGTGTTTATATTAAGGTTCTTAACTAATTCAACAACCTTATCTCTGAAACCGGTCTTGTACATAACAAGAATACCACCGTTAATGCTTGTAACATAAACTTCTTTTACAAAACTATTTGTAGAAATATAAAAGCGAATACTCTCCTCATATTCTTTAGGTATAGCATAGTTGCCACATCTAAAACGAATACGACAAGGTTTATCATATACAATTTTGAATTTCATTAATATTCACTTCTTATTATTCAGCTACTGCTTCTTCTGTAATACCTGCTTCAGTTTTAGCATCATAACAAATGTCAGAAGCTTCATCCTTAATGTTCTGGAATGTAGCCTTTGCATCATTCTGTAGCTTCATACCTTTTGCAAGACCTGTAACTGCTAGGTTTCTTGTCTTTTCAGACTTAAGTACTTTCTTACCTACAACTATTGCTGCTGCACCTGCAACTGCACACCATAATTTTTCATTCTTTAGAATGTCTAACATTTTAAAAACTCCTTTTGTGATTATTTTTGCAGTTAGTAAGCTATAACTAACTGCTTGTTTTTATTTTATTACAACACCCAAAAATAGTCAAGATTTTACAATCATTTTTATAAATTTTATGTTACTATTTTGATTGTTTTTATATGTAGATTATGTTATTATATTTCTTGATTAAGTAATGATTTAGAACGAAAAGAGGAACAGTTATGATGATATTACAAGTGCTTTTATTGCTGGTTGGTTTCCTGTTACTTGTAAAGGGTGCTGATTGGTTTGTTGAGGGTGCTGCAAGTATTGCAAAGAAAATGGGAATACCTCAGTTAATAGTTGGGCTTACCATTGTAGCAATGGGTACAAGTATGCCTGAGGCAGCAGTTAGTATTACTGCTGCAATAAACGGTAATGCCGGAATTACAGTAGGTAATGTTGTAGGTAGTAACATTATGAATATTTTGATTATTCTAGGTATTACCTCAGTTATAACAAGTGTTGCTATCCAAAAATCAACTTTATATTATGAAATCCCCTTTATGATAGGTATTACTGTTGTAATGATGATATTCGGTTATACAGATTCAAAGATTACTTTCTTTGAAAGTGTAATTCTGTGTATTCTATTTGTTGCTTTTCTTGGCTATCTATTTTATATGGCTAAAAAGGGTTCACCTACCGAAGAAGAAACTGCAAAAGATTTTCCGGTTTGGAAATGCCTATTGCTTATGGTTATAGGTGGCATTATGGTAGTAAAGGGCAGTGACTTTGCAGTAGATGGTGCATCTTACATAGCAAAGTTCTTTGGTATGAGTGATAGATTTATCGGCTTAACTATTGTTGCATTTGGTACTTCACTACCTGAACTTGTAACTTCAATTACAGCAGCAAAGAAAGGTAATGTTGGTATAGCTATCGGTAATATAGTAGGCAGTAATATCTTTAATATATTATTTGTAATCGGTATTACAGGTCTTATCTGTGATGTGCCATTTGAAAGCAAGTTCTTAATTGATACTTGTGTAGCTATCGGTGCAGGTATAATTCTTTGGTTAGGTACAATTAAACATAAAGAATTAAGACGACCTTGTGGTATATTAATGTTACTTTGTTATGCCGGATATTTTGCATATTTATGTGTTAAGTAGCTTTTTAAAATTTAATATGAATTAAAAAGGTATCTCACAAACTTTAGTAAGTAAGTGAGATACCTTTTTTACATAACTATATTTATAAGAAAACAAAATATTAATCCTGTTATAGTCGGTAATAAAATAGAAATCAAAGTCCATAATTTACTTTTTGTTTCCTTATAAATAGTAAGGCAAGTTGTTGAACATGGAAAGTGCATTAATACAATAATTATCATACAAATTGCATTTTTAATAGTCCAACCGTTACTGACTAATAGGTTACTTAATGCTCCTAAGTCACTACATTCAACAAGTGTACTACTGCCACAATAAGCCATTAACATAATAGGAATTACAATTTCATTAGCCGGAAAGCCCAGTAACAATGCAATAAGTATTTCACCGTCAAGTCCAAATACTTTTCCAATCGGATTAAGAAAATTTACAATATAACTTAGTATAGTATAGTCATTGATTTTAATATTACCACATAACCAAATTATAGCACCGGCAGGTAAAGCCACAACTAATGCCCTAAGCAACACGAAAACGGCTCTATTCTTAATTGACTCATAAATAGTAGCAAAGATTTTAGGTTTCTTGTATTTAGGCATTTCCATTACAAAATCTTTGTTTCCGTTTTTCAGTATAGTTTTGCTAAGTAAAAATGAAATACCCATAGAAACAATAATACTTAATATAATAAATCCCGTAAGTATTAATGCAGATACAAGTGACCGTAATTTACTGCTAAAGTAAGAAGTCATAAATATAGTGATAATGGAAATAAGTGTAGGAAACCTACCGTTACAAGGTACAAAGTTATTTGTAACAATAGCATTTAGCCTTTGCTCTCTGTTGTTAATTATCCTACAACCGGTAACACCACAAGCATTACAACCAAAACCCATACACATAGTTAATGCTTGTTTTCCACTGCAATTAGCTTTACAAAACACTCTGTCTAAATTAAATGCAACTCTAGGTAAATATCCAAAATTCTCAAGTAAAGAAAATATAGGGAAGAAGATAGCCATAGGTGGCAACATAACTGCAACTACCCATGTTACTGTCCTATACACACCATCACATATTAAAGAAATTATATAACTAGGCAAAGAAATATAGTTTAAAAATTCATATAGATATTCTCCACCTTTAGCAAATATATAACTCAAAAAATCACTGGGATAGTTAGCACCAATAATAGTAATGTACAGTACCATTGCAAGTAACAAAAACATTATAGGAATACCTGTGACTTTTGAAGTGAAAATTTTATCTAACTTTCTTTGCCTGTCATTGCACCTGTCATCAACAACTTCTTTAATAATATTTTCCTTATCAAGTTTTCTATGTTTTATAGGTGTAGGAAAATGATTGTTTATATTAATATTTATTATATTATTAAGTATATCAAGTGAACTTCTGTCAGTAGCCTCTGTAGTAACAATTGGAATTTTCAGTATTTCTTTTAGCTTATCTATGTTAATTTTAGTGCCGGACTTTGTAGCACTTTTATATTGATTGATACATATAATTACATTACTTGTTATGTTAGAAACTTCCTCAATAAGTGTAAGGCTTTTGTATATGTTATTACCATCAACGACCACTATTACAAGTGCATCTTTGTGTTGTAACAAAAATTTTTTACTGCAAATTTCTTCAGCATTAGCAGCACATAAAGTGTATATACCCGGTAAATCAACAATACAAATATCCTTGTTGCATTTTAACTTGCCTTCTGCACATTCAACAGTTTTACCTGTCCAATTACCTGTGTGTTGATTGTCCCCTGTAAGCCTGTTGAATATAGAACTTTTACCCACATTAGGGTTACCGATTAATATTACTAAATTATTATCACACATTTCTCACCTTTATGTTTTCAGCAGTTTCATTTCTAATAGCAAAGATACCGTAATAAGTTTTGTAAGCAGAAATGTTTTTGCCCATACTTCTGTATAAAGGTACAATAGGTGCATTTTCAAATATTCCGTAATTCTCATATACCTTGTTGTTATTTTTTATCTTATGAACAATATAGTCTTTGTTTAATTCAGCTTTACATAAATCTATTACTTGTGACATACAATCACCTTAAAATTTTTAGTCACTATAAATTATGTAATGATTTTATTATTGTGAGTGTATATGGATAAATAGGTAATAAAAAATGGATGCTTTCTGAATAAAACAGAAAACATCCATCGGTTATGTAATATATAATATGAAATTCTCTAAAAAGGGAAAATCACATATTTTCTTTTATAATATCTACAAAATATTTATGTACTGTTAAGTCATCATTTAGTTCAGGATGAAAAGCAGTTACAAGCTGATTGCCCTCTCTTGCACCAACAATTTTACCGTCAACTGTAGCAAGTACCTTAACATTATCACCCACACTTGAAATATAAGGTGCTCTGATAAATGTCATAGGAATTTCATCTTTATCGTCAAATGAACTTTTAGTATAGAAACTGCCTAACTGTCTGCCATAAGCATTTCTCATAGCAGTAATATCCATAGTAGCTAAGTGAGTCTTATTGTCATTATCAATACTTTTAGCAAGAAGTAGCAGTCCGGCACAAGTACCGAATACAGGCAAACCATTTTCAATCTTTTCTTTTAATGTATCATAAATATCAAGTTCATGAAGTAATTTACCTTGTACTGTGCTTTCACCACCGGGAATAATCAAACCGTCAAAGTGCTTATCTAGGTCAGACTTTTTTCTAATTTCAAAAGTTTCAATACCTAGTTTATCTAGCATTTGGATATGTTCAATTACTGCACCTTGCAAAGATAAAACAGCAATAATCATTATTATTTTCCTCTTTCAGCCATTAGAATTTCAATTTCCTGTTCGTTGATACCAACCATAGCTTCACCAAGGTCTTCTGAAAGTTCAGCAAGCATCTTAGCATCATTGTAGTTAGTAACAGCCTTAACAATAGCGTTAGCTCTCTTCTTAGGGTTGCCTGACTTAAAGATACCTGAACCTACGAATACACCTTCAGCACCTAACTGCATCATTAGAGCAGCATCAGCAGGAGTTGCAACACCACCGGCAGCAAAGTTAACAACAGGTAGCTTACCGTTTTCGTGTACATACTGAACAAGGTTGTAAGGAACTTGTAACTGCTTAGCAGCCTCATATAGTTCATCTGTGCTCATAGAAACAAGTCTTCTGATTTCAGACTGCATCATTCTCATATGCTTAACTGCCTGAACAACATCACCTGTACCCGGTTCACCCTTAGTTCTAATCATTGATGCACCTTCATTAATTCTTCTTAGTGCCTCACCAAGGTCTTTAGCACCACATACGAATGGTACTTTAAAGTTTGTCTTGTCAATGTGATAAACATCATCAGCAGGAGATAGAACTTCACTTTCATCAATGTAGTCAATTTCAATAGCCTCAAGAATCTGTGCTTCTGCAAAGTGACCGATTCTGCACTTAGCCATAACAGGGATAGAAACAGCTTCCTGAATACCCTTAATCATCTTAGGGTCGCTCATTCTAGAAACACCACCGGCTGCTCTAATATCGGCAGGGATTCTTTCAAGAGCCATAACTGCACAAGCACCGGCTTCTTCAGCAATCTTAGCCTGTTCAGGTGTAGTAACATCCATAATTACTCCACCCTTTAACATTTGTGCTAAATTCTTATTTAATTCAAATCTTTCGTTACTCATAACAAATTTTCCTTTCATTTCAAAACTGTTGCCACAATTATATAAATTATATGGTTATATTAAAACTACCAATTTGATATTAATTAATAATACCAGA
Source organism: Ruminococcoides intestinihominis (assembly GCF_040096285.1). Taxonomy (NCBI): domain Bacteria; kingdom Bacillati; phylum Bacillota; class Clostridia; order Eubacteriales; family Oscillospiraceae; genus Ruminococcoides; species Ruminococcoides intestinihominis. The sequence continues at coordinate 25,244 of NZ_JBBMEY010000024.1, forward strand.
TTAATGTGGCTTGAAATAAATAAATAATTTACTTTAAATAGTTGATTATAATGATATAATTGTAATTACAAAACTTATAGGGAGGCAATAGGAGAATGATTTATACATATTATTACAATTCACCACTTGGCAGAATTACAATGGCTAGTGACGGTGATTATCTCATTGGCTTATGGTTTGATGGACAAAAATACTATGCCGATTCAATAAAAGGAGAGCATATAGAAAAGTCACTTTCTATTTTTACAGAAGTGACACAGTGGCTTGATATTTATTTTAGTGGCAAAGAACCTGATTTTATACCACCGTTATTGATGAAAACAACACCATTCCGTAAAGCAGTATGGGAAGCTATGCTCACCATTCCATATGGCAAAACTATGACCTATGGTGAAATTGCAAATATAATAGCTAAAGAAAAAGGCACTAATAGAATGTCTGCTCAAGCAGTAGGTGGTGCAGTCAGTCATAATTCTATTTCAATTATTATTCCTTGTCATAGAGTTGTTGGCACAAATGGTAGCTTAACAGGTTATGCCGGTGGAATAGATAAAAAGATTCAACTACTAAAATTAGAAAAAACAGATATGAAAAATCTTTTTATCCCAAAGAAAGGCACGGCGCTATGATAAAAAATTACATAATAACAAACTCGATTTTATAACTGATGTTCAAAATCATTATTGCTATAGTTTAAAACTATAGCAAACTTATAATTATATATATTATACAAATCAAAGTGATTGTTATATAATTAACACCAAGCGATATAAATATCGGTAAAATATAAATTCTGAATTGGAGAATATTATGAAAACATCAGTTATTGGATACCCTAGAATCGGTACATTAAGAGAACTTAAGTTTGCTTCCGAAAAGTATTTCAGAAAAGAAATCACTTCAGTTGAACTTTTGGATACTGCAAAGTCTTTGCGTGAAATTCATTGGAATACTCAGAAGAGTTCCGGTATTGACTTTATTTCAAGCAATGATTTTTCTTTTTATGATATGACTTTAGATACAGCAGTATTATTTAATATCATCCCTAACAGATATAGGGAACTTAACCTTTCTAACCTTGATACTTACTTTGCTATGGCTCGTGGTTTTCAGGATAATTCAGGTGATGTTAAAGCACTTGCAATGAAAAAGTGGTTCAACACTAACTATCACTACATTGTTCCTGAAGTTGAGGATGATACAGAAATCAAGCTAGTTGGCAACAAACTATTTGATGAATACAATGAAGCAAAGTCTTTAGGTATCGAAACAAAACCGGTTGTTATCGGTCCATATACTTTACTAAAGTTATGTAGATTTACAGGCAACAAAACTTGTGCTGATTTTGTAGATGCAGTTATCAATGCTTATAAGGACTTAGTTACTAAGTGTGAAGAAAACGGTGTTAAGTGGTTACAGGTTGATGAACCGTCACTTGTAAAGGATATGACAAGTGATGACCTAGCATTATTTAACAAGATTTATGATGAAATCCTTTCAACTAAGCAGAATTGCAAAGTCCTTCTACAAACATACTTCGGTGATGTAAGAGATGTATATGCTGATTTAATTAACAAGCCATTTGATGGTATTGGTCTTGACTTTATTGAGGGTAAAGAAACATATAACCTAGTTAATAAGTTTGGTTTCCCAAGTGATAAGGTTTTATTTGCAGGTCTTGTAAATGGTAAAAATATCTGGAAGAACCATTATGAAAAGACACTTGAAACTCTTAATGATTTGAAGAATAAGGGTATTAACACAGTGCTTTCAACATCTTGTTCATTACTTCATGTTCCTTATACTCTAAAGCATGAAACAAAGCTAGATGCTAAGTACCTTTCTCATTTCTCTTTTGCAGAAGAAAAGCTAGTTGAACTATCAGAGTTAAAATTATTAGCTGACTTAAGTGATTATGCAAATGAAGAAACATACAAGAATAATAAGAAGTTATTTACAGAACAGAGAGATTGCTTTAATCAGGCTGTACATGACAGACTATCCAGTGTTACAGATAAGGACTATACAAGACTACCTGCAAGAGCAGAAAGACAGAAACTTCAAAAGATTGAACTTAACCTACCGTTATTCCCAACAACAACTATCGGTTCATTTCCACAGACTAAGGAAGTAAAGGTTAACCGTTCAGCATTTAAAAAAGGTGAAATCTCTAAGGAAGAATATGTAGATTTCAACAAAAAGAAAATTGCAGAATGTGTTAAATTTCAGGAAGAAATCGGTCTTGATGTACTTGTTCATGGCGAGTATGAAAGAAATGATATGGTAGAGTACTTTGGTGAAGCACTTGGAGGTTTCCTATTTACAGAAAAAGCATGGGTACAGTCATACGGTACAAGATGTGTTAAGCCTCCAATTATCTGGGGTGATGTATATCGAGAAAAGCCAATTACAGTTGATTGGTCAGTATATGCTCAGTCATTAACAAATAAGATTATGAAAGGTATGCTTACAGGCCCTGTAACTATCCTAAATTGGTCATTCCCAAGAGAAGATATTTCTATTAAAGACTCTATCTCACAGATTGCACTTGCTATTCGTGATGAAGTTCTTGACCTTGAAAAGAAAGGAATTAAAATTATCCAAATTGATGAGGCAGCTTTAAGAGAAAAGCTACCACTTCGTAAGTCTGATTGGCAGAAAGAATATTTGGATTTTGCAATTCCTGCATTTAGACTAACTCATAGTGGAGTTAAAGCAGATACTCAGATTCACACACATATGTGTTACAGTGAATTTACAGATATTATCCCTGCTATTGATGATATGGATGCTGATGTTATTACATTTGAGGCATCTCGTTCAGATTTGCAGATTTTAACTTCATTAAAGGAACATAACTTTGAAACAGAAGTAGGTCCGGGTGTATATGACATTCATTCACCTAGAGTTCCATCAGTTGAAGAAATTGTTAATGCACTTCACCTAATGCTAAATAAGATTGACAAAGAAAATCTATGGGTTAATCCAGACTGTGGTCTAAAAACAAGAGGTATCCCTGAAACAGAAAAGAGCCTAAAGAATATGGTTGAGGCTGCAAAGATTATTAGAAAAGAAGTAAAGTAATGAAAGTTTCTGAACTATATAAAGACAAAAAGAAAACTCTTTCTTTTGAAATTGTCCCACCTGAAAAGAACAGTGAATTAAGCAGTATTGATGAAACACTTGATATTTTGTGTGAACTTAATCCTGATTTTATCAGTGTAACCTTTGGTACAGGTGGTAGCGAAAACTGTAATAGTACCATAGAAGTTGCAAGAAAAATCAAAGAAAAGTATAACATTGAACCTGTTGTTCATTTAACTTGCTTAAATTGCAGTAAAGCTGAAATTGACTTAATTGCAAAACAACTTCAACAGTCAGGTGTACAGAATATTCTTGCTTTAAGAGGAGATAAAATTCCTAATATTCAAGCTAAGAATGACTTTAAATATGCATCGGATTTAATTAAATATATGAAGTCAAAATATAATTTTTGCTTTTTAGGTGCTTGTTATCCTGAATGCCACCCAGAGTCAGAGAACTCAGTAGATGATATTAAGCATCTTAAAGAAAAGGTCAATTCGGGTGCAGAAGTATTACTTTCACAGTTATTTTTTGATAACAATTATTTCTATGATTTTCAGGAAAAGTGCAAAGTAGCTGATATTGATGCACCGATTATAGCCGGTATTATGCCTGCTATCAGTAAATCTCAACTTGAGAAAATGGTATCTTTATGTGGAGTTACAATCCCACCACAACTTGAAAGAATAGTTAATAAATTTGGCAGTAACAAAGATGCCATTTTTGATGCAGGTATGTCCTATGGTATAAGCCAAATCATTGATTTACTTACAAGTGATGTAGATGGTGTTCATATCTATACAATGAATAATCCAATGGTAGCAAAACGAATTTCTTCAGAAATTCATAATTTTATTAAGTAATTACTACCTACTAAATTTGTTTTACCCAATATTCTATATACCCTAAAAGTCGGTTAACATAAATTTTATGTTAGCCGACTTTCTTTTAATATTATTAATAGTATTGTAGTTTACACTCAAATATACTATAATTTGAGTATATTCTAATAGCAAGGTGAAAGGATGAATAACTAAGTTCAGTTACAAAAAATACCATTCCCATTGAACAAACTAATAGAAAAAGAGGGAATACTAAACTACGTTAATGATTACTATGTATCAGTAAATGGCAATTTTAATATGCTTTATGCAGTTGATGATTTTTATATTGCTGAGAATTTAACATACCAACCATGGCTTGCAGTAATGGGTACGATTCCCAATTATTTAACTGAAGAAAAGTTAAAGGATTTGTTATTGCCATATATTGTAGATGTATATTAAGTATAATAGTTGGTGTTAATTAGATTTATAGTATATATAAGATAAAGTGAAATCATCTGTTAATTAACAGATGATTTTTTAATTGTATAACGAAAACCCCCGATTGTATCGGGGGTTCAAAAAAGCTTTAGCGATGAGTATAAAAAACAAACTCCTTC